>DATIOB010000449.1:0-16170 GCA_035473605.1 Conexibacter sp. | reverse complement strand
CAGCCGCCGCCGCAGCAGCAGCCCGGTCGCCGCGACCTGGTGGAGCTTCATCTTCCCGCTCGGGACCTGCGTCACCGGCGGCTCGGCGCTGTCGCTGCGGCTCGGCGCCGCGCCGCTGGCATGGGTCGCCGGCGGCCTCTTCGTGCTGCTGCTGGCGGCGTGGGTGACGGTCGCCGTGGCGACCGCCCGCCACGCCTACGGCCGCCGCGCTACTCCGCTTCCGACGCCTGCGTGAGCGTTGCCAGCTCGTCGTCGCTCAGTCTGAGCGTCGCGACCGGCAGCAGCTCGGCGAGCTGCTCGGGCGTGCGCGCGCTGGCGATCGGGGCGCTGATCGACGGCTGCGCGAGCGTCCAGGCGAGCGCGACCGCCGCGACGGTGGTCGCATGCGCCGCGGCGATCTCGTCGAGCGCGGCGAGCACGGCCGGGCCTCTCGCGGTCTCCAGGTAGGCGGCGGCGCCCTGCGCGCGGACGCTGTCGACCTCGTCGCCGCCGGGCCGGTACTTGCCGGCGAGGAAGCCCATCGCGAGGCTGAAGAAGGGGAAGACGTCGATCCCCTCGGCGACGGCGAGGTCCTGCAGCGGGCCCTCGAACGGGATCTCCTCGACGTGGCGCCGCTCGACGAGGTTGTAGTAGGGCTGCAGCGCGGCGTAGGCGGCGAGGCCCTCGCGTCTGGAGACCTCGAGCGCCTCGGCCAGCCGCGCGGCGGTGAAGTTGGAGGCGCCGATCGCGCGCACCTTGCCCTCCTGCACGAGCGCGTCGAGCGCGCCGAGCGACTCCTCCAGCGGCACGTCCCTGTGGTCCTCGTGCAGGTAGAGGAGGTCGATGTAGTCGGTCTGCAGCCGTCTCAGCGAGTCCTCGGCCCAGGTGCGGATGTTGGGCGCGGTCAGTCTGCCGAATCTGCCGGCCTTCGTCGCGACGAGGATCTGCTCGCGGTTGCCGCGCGCCTTGATCCAGTTGCCGATGATCGTCTCCGACTCGCCGCCGGAGTTGCCCGGCACCCACGCCGAGTAGGAGTCGGCGGTGTCGACGTGGTTGCCGCCCGCCGCCGCGAAGGCGTCGAGCACCGCGAACGACTGCGCCTCGTCGGCGCTCCAGCCGAAGACGTTGCCGCCGAGCGCGAGCGGGAAGAGGTTCAGATCAGTCCAGGAGGTCGCCATCGCACGACGCTAGCACCGAGTGCGGCTCGCCGGCAGGCGTGCGTCCGACGCCGCGCACCGCAATCGGCGGGCGCGGGTCCGACCCCGCGCGGTATCTTGACCGACATGGTCGACAATTCGCTGAAGCTGACCGTCGTGATCGGCAGCGCCACACCGCCCGGCCGTCTCCGCCGCGCCGTCGAGCAGGCGGCCGAGCGGGCCGCGCAGGGCGGCGCCGTCGAGCTCCGTCTGATCGACCTCGCCGACGTCCGCATCGCGCCGGCCGACGGCACCCCGCCAGAGCAGCTCGACGACGACACCGCCGCCGTGCTGGCGGCGATCGACGGCGCCGACGCGGTCGTGCTGGCGACGCCCGTCTACCGCGGCTCCTTCACCGGCGTGCTGAAGAACCTGCTCGACCACGTGCCCGTCGAGGCGCTGCAGGACACACCGGTCGGGATCGTCTCGATGGGCGCGACGCCGCACCACTTCCTCGGCGCCGAGTCGCACCTGCGTGACGTGCTCGCCTTCTTCGGCGCGCTCGTCGCTCCGGTCCCCGTCTACCTGACCTCGGCCGACTTCGCCGACGGCACGCCGACCGAGCCCGCCGCGGCCGACCTCGACACGCTGCTGAGCGCCCTCGCGACGCTCGCCCGCGCGACTGCCGGCGCGTCGCTCGGCGGCGCCCGACCGCTGCCGAAGCGGCCGAAGCCCTAGCGGCGGGCGCTGCGCGCCGGCCCCGCCCGCGCTACGCCGCCGCGACGAAGCGCAGCCCGTTGCCGAACGGGTCGGTCGCGAACAGCGCGCCGTCGCTCTCCAGCGCCGGGGTGCCGGCGGCGTCGAGGCGGCCGCGCACGGCGGCGAGCGCGTCGTCGTCGGGCAGCACGATCTCGAAGCGGTCGAGGCCGCGCGTGGCGGGCGTGTTCGGCACCCCGCCCGCGCTCGCCCACGTGTTGAGGCCGAGGTGGTGGTGGTAGCCGCCGGCCGAGACGAACAGCGCGCCGGGGTAGCCGCGCACGACGACGTCGAAGCCGAGCACGCCGTTGTAGAACGCCTCGGCCTGCTCGAGGTCGGAGACCTGCAGGTGGACGTGGCCCATGACGGCGCCGTCGGGGACGCTCGGGTTGGGCGTCTCGGAGGTGGTGCCGGCCGGCATGTCGTCGATCACGGAGTCGAGGTCGAGTGGCAGCGTGGCCATTCTGATCTGGCCGTCGGCCTCGCGGCTCCATTCCGCGCGCGGGCGGTCGCGGTAGATCTCGATCCCGTTGCCCTCGGGATCGGTCAGGTAGAGCGCCTCGCTGACGAGGTGGTCGGAGGCGCCGTCGAGCGGGTAGCGCGCGGTCGCCAGCCGCCGCAGCGCGAGCGCCAGGTCGGCGCGCGTCGGCAGCAGCAGCGCGAGGTGGAAGAGGCCGGCCGAGCCGCGGCTGCGCTTGGGCGCGTCGGCGCGCTCGACCAGCTCCAGCAGCGTCGCCCCCGCGGCAGTCCCGAGCGTTGCGCTGTCGCCGTCGTGGGTCAGCGGCACGAGCCCGATCACCTGCTCGTAGAAGCTCGCCGTCGTAGCGAGATCGTTGACCGTCAGGCGGACCGGGCCGAGGCTGGTGGCGGAGGGGAGTGAAGGAGGCATGCGCACGCTCGCAGAAAGATTGATTGCGCACACAACAATAGCAAATGGCCGCCGTTTGCCCATCCGTGCGCCACCTCACACCCTCTATGGGCAGACGTTCGGAATACGTTAAGCCCCCTCTCATCGTGCACGGGAACAGTCGAATTCATGGTTGTCCCCCCGGGCCCCAGAGCGCCGTGAGCGTCGAGTTCATCGCGGCCTACGCCGGCAGCTCCGTCGCGCAGGCGGCGCTCGTCGCGGGCGCGACCGCGTCGGCCGCGCCGGTCTGGACGCACGCGCTGCGCCACCGCCTCTTCGCGCTCGTGCCGCTGCTGTCGCTCGTCGGCGTCGTCGTGCTGCTGCGGGTCCATCCGCAGTACGCCGACACCTTCGCGACCGTCGCGCTCGTCTGCGTGCCGCTGCTGGCGCTGATCGGCGCCGCCCGCTTCGGGCCGCTGGCGATGCTCGCGACGATCACCGCGCTCGCCGTCGTGCTGCACGACACCCACTCGCTGCCCGGCCAGCTCGCCGCGCTGACGCTGATCGGCGGCAGCTGCCTGCTGCTCGGCTCGCTGCTGGTCGAGCTGACGCCGCCGAAGTGGCTCGGCGCCGGCATCGTCGCGATGGCGGCCGCCGATCTGGTCCTCGTCGCCAGCGGCCTGCTCGGACCGGCCAGCGACGTGCTCAACGCGGCCGGCGTCGGCGACCACCTGCCGCAGCTGCAGCGCGTCGAGATAGGGCCGCTGGAGATGGGCTACGGCGACGTCTTCCTGCCGGCGCTGGTCGGAGCGCTGCTGGCCGCGCGGGCGCGCAGACGCACGTGGGCGGCCGGCCTGACGCTCGGCTTCGCGCTCGCCGCCGGGCTCGTCTTCCTCGCCTTCGACCGCCTGCCGGCGACCGTCCCGGTCGCGCTCGCGCTGCTGGTCGTCGAGGCCGGCGGCGTTGCGCGCGACGCCTGGCGCCGCCATCGCGGACGCCGCCCCGAGCGGGTCGTCTCGCCCGCACCTGTCGAGCCGCTCCCCGCCCCCGCCCCCGCGCAGTAGCGGAGCCGGCGCGCGCTAGCCTCGAACGCATGGCTCCTCTCAACGTCGCGATCGCGGGCGGGCACGGGCAGATCGCCCTCCGCCTCGGCAAGCTGCTGGCGGCACGCGGTGACAGCGTGCGCGGCCTGATCCGCAACCCCGACCATGCCGACGACCTGCGCGCCGCCGGCGTCGAACCGGTCGTCGTCGACCTCGAACAGGCGGAGCCGCAGGCCGTCGCCGCCGCGGTGCTCGGCGCCGACGCGGTCGTCTTCGCGGCCGGCGCGGGGCCGGGCAGCGGCGAGGCGCGCAAGCAGACGGTGGACCGCGACGGCGCGGTCAGACTGATCGACGCGGCGAAGGCGAACGGGATCGAGCGCTACGTGATCGTCAGCTCGCGCGGCGCCGACGCGCAGGCGCAGGGCGACGGTTTCGCCGCCTACCTGCGCGCCAAGGGCGAGGCCGACGAGGCCGTCAGAGCGAGCGGTCTGGCATGGACGATCGTGCGCCCCGGCGCGCTCGTCAACGATCCCGGCACGGGCCGCGTCCGCACCGACACCGGCGAGGGCGAGATCCCGCGCGACGACGTCGCCGCGACGCTCGTCGCCGTGCTCGACACCCCCGCGACCGCCGGCAGGACCTTCCTGCTCGTCAGCGGCGAGACGCCGGTCGAGCAGGCGGTCGCTGCCGTCGCCGAGTCGGGCTCCTAGCCCGTCCCTATCTTCGCCGCGACGCGCTCGCGGAAGGCGACGAACGCCGGCGTCGCGCGCAGCGCGGCGTCGCGCGCGTCGGCGGGGAAGGGGACCGGCTCGTCGAAGACGATCCGGCCGGGGCGCGGGCTCATCACGAGCACGCGCGTGCCGAGGTAGACGGCCTCCTCGACGCTGTGGGTGATGAAGAAGGCGGTCTTGCCGGAGCCGAGCCAGATGCGGTGCAGCTCGTCCTGGAGGCGGTCGCGCGTGAGCGCGTCGAGCGCGCCGAACGGCTCGTCGAGCAGCATGATCGCCGGGTCGTTGGCGAGCACGCGCGCGATCTGGCAGCGCTGCTGCATCCCGCCTGAGAGCTCGTACGGCGCGGCCTTCGCGAACTCGCTCAGCCCGACCAGCTCGAGGTGGCGGTCGGCGATCCGGCGCCGCTCCGCCCGCCCGGCGCCCCGCAGCCGCGGCCCCAGCTCGACGTTGGCGCGGACCGACATCCACGGGTAGAGGTTGGCCTGCTGGAAGACGACGCCGCGGTCGGGCGAGGGTGCTGTGACCGGAGCGCCGCCGACCGTGATGCGCCCCTCGGTCGGGGTCAGGAAGCCGGCCAGCAGCTGCAGCAGCGTCGTCTTGCCGCAGCCCGAGGGACCGACGACGGCGACGAACTCGCCGCCGCCGATCGTCAGGTCGGTGCTCGCCAGCGCCTGCACCTCGGCGTCGCGCCCGCGATAGCGGTGCGCGACGCCGTGCAGGACGACCGCGTGGTCGCCTGTCGGCTTCCTGCGCTTGTCCTCGCGCAGACTGGCCATCAGTTGCCGGCGGCCTCCACGAACTGGGTGGTGACCGCGTCGGTGTATCTCGACTCCTCGAAGACCGAGGGGATCTGACCCAGTCTCTGGTTGAACGTCGCCGTCACGAAGAGGTTTCTCGCGACGCCGCCACCGAGGTAGTCGGGCCCGGCCTGCTCGGCGGCCGTCAGGAAGATCAGGTCGCCGACCTGCGCTTCCGCGTCGGCCGGCTCGATGTTCAGCTCGGCGGCGATCGCTCTCGCGGCCTCGGCCGGGTTGTCCTGGATCAGCCTGACCGCTCTGTCCTGCGCCTGGACCCACGTCGTGACGGCCTCCGGGTGCTTGGAGGCGAAGTCGTCGGTGACGACCGCGAGGTCGTAGGTCGTCTTGCCCTCTCTCGACAGCTGCTCGGAGTCGACCAGCACGCTGCCGCCGTCGGCGACGATTCTCGCGAGGTTGGGGTTCCAGACGTAGGCGCCGTCGATGTCGCCGCGCGTCCAGGCGGCGAAGATGTCGTCGGGCTCGGCGTCGATGATCTCGACGTCTCTCTCCGACAGGCCCGCTCTGTCGAGCGCGGCGAGCAGCGAGTAGTGCGAGGTCGACGCCAGCGGCGTCGCGATCTTCTTGCCTCTGAGGTCCTCGATCGAGGCGATGTCGTCCTTGACGACGAGCGATTCGGCTCTGCCGATCACGTCGTGGATCCACGGCACCTGGTACTCGATCGGCGTCGAGAGGCCGCGCGCGACGGGGCTGGAGCCGGCGAGGCCGATGTCGATGCTGCGCGCCGCGACCGCCTCGTTGACGGTGCCGCCGGAGTCGAACAGCTTCCACTCGATCTCGCTGTCGGGGAAGGCCCGCTCGAGCCATCTCTGGTTCTTCACGACGAGGTCGCCGTTGGGGATCGCCTGGTAGGCGATCGTGATCTTCTCGGGCGCGCTCGTGCTCGCGGCGGTCGTCTCGCCGCCGGTGGTCGAGGCCGCGGCCGCTGTCTCCGAGCCGCCGTCGTCGTCGGAGCCGCAGGCGGCGATCCCGACGACCAGCAGCGCGGCGAGCAGCAGGGCGAGCAGCGGCCTCAGACGGCCGCCTCGATACGTGGACATGCGACGTTCCTCCTGGTGGGTTCTCACGCCCTGCCGTGCCACGGCAGGACTCGCTTCTCGAGCTGCTTGACGAGCTGGTCGAGCGCGATCGCGGTGAGGCCGATCACGATGATGCAGAGCACGGCGACGTCGGTCTGCTGGAACTTCTTCGTCGCCCACGCGAGCCCGCCGATCCCGGGGATCCCGTCGACGGTCTCGGCGGCGACGATCGTCGTCCACGCGAAGCCGAGCGCCAGCCGCGTGCCGGTGAACAGCTGCGGCAGCACCGACGGCAGCGTCACGAAGCGGACGACCTGCCAGCGGCTCGCTCCGAGCGCCCGCGCCGCGTCGACCCGCTCCTGTCTGATCCCCTCGACGCCCGCGACGACCGACAGCGCGATCGGCGGGAAGGCGGCGAGGAACAGCAGCCACACCTTCGACGTGTCCTCGATCCCGAACCAGATGATCAGCAGCGAGAAGTACGCCAGCGGCGGCAGCGCGCGGATGAAGTTGACATACGGCTCGACGACCAGCCGAAACGGCTTGACGGTCGCCAGCAGCAGCCCCAGCACGACGCCGAACACGAGCGCGAAGGCGACGCCCCGCAGGATCCGCCAGAGGCTCGCCCACAGGTGCTCGTAGAGGTAGTAGCCAGAGAGGCCGACCTGACCGTCGTGGGTCGTGAGGCCCTCCTGCAGGCGCTCCCAGACGCGTGCGGGACTCGGCACGAACAGCTCTGACCACACCTCGAGCTCGACGACCATCCACCAGAGCGCCAGCAGAATCGCCAGCGACAGCAGCGGAATCGCGATTCGCGCAGCGGCGCGACGGATATATCCAACAATCTCGACCAACTTAGCCGAGATTAATACAGCATCAGGACTCCGTGGCGCGCCGCCGGTCGCCTGCGTAGATTCCGGCGGCCATGGCAGACCCCTTCGGACGCCCCCAGCAGGACGCCCCCGCAGAGCCCCGCGAGACGTCGCCGTCGAGCTGGCTCGTGCCGCTCGGCCTGCTCGTTGTGCTGCTCGGCGGGATCGCGATCGCCGTCAGCCTCTTCCTGCCGCTCGCCGCCTCGCCCGACAGCCGCGTCGACCTGATCGAGAACCGCGCGATCTGGTACGGCGGCACCGACGTCGTGCTTGGGATCGGCGTCGCCGCACCGTTCTTCGCCTTTCTGCGCTGGCGCGGGCTGCCGCTGCCGTGGTGGATCGCGTCGGTGCTCGGCGTCGTCGTGCTCGTGGTCGCCGTCCTGGCCGCGCTGCTGATCGGTGCCAGCTCGCTCGACGACGTCGCGTGGGCCGGGCCGCTGGAGGTCGAGAGCGACGAGCTGCGCGTCGGCGTCGGCGTCTGGGTCGGCGCGGCCGGCGCCGTGCTCCTGATCGCCGGCGGCGCGCTGCTGCAGGCGGTCGGGCCGCCGCTGTCCTCGAAGCAGTCGGCCGCGACGGCGCCGGAGGGCTGGTATCCCGACCCCGAGGGGCCCGACCAGCGCTTCTGGGACGGCGCCCGCTGGACCGACGCGCGCCGCCCGGCGGTCCCGCTCGGCGAGTTCGCCCCACCGGTCGCGCCGAGAACGTTGTGGCGCCGTCCGGACGCCGAACCGCCCCAGGGTGGGTAGTCACACCCAATGGGCCGACTCCAAGACCTCGATCTCACCCTCTCGCTCGACAAGGACGAAGGCGAGCGACGCCTCGCCGAGGAGCAGCGCCGGCTGCTGGCGCTGCGGCTCCAGCTCGGCGGGCTGATCGGCGACCACGGCCGCGTCGGGCCGCCGCTGCTGGTCGTCTTCGAGGGCTGGGACGCCTCCGGCAAGGGCGGCGCGATCAGACGGCTCGTCGGACCGCTCGATCCGCGCCACGTGCGCGTCGTGCAGTTCGCGGCGCCGACCCCGGACGAGAAGCGCCACCACTTCCTCCAGCGCTTCTGGCCGCCGCTGCCGGGCTGGGGCGGGATGGCCGTCTTCGACCGCTCCTACTACGGCCGCGTGCTGGTCGAGCGCGTCGAGGGCTTCGCGAGCGAGGCCGAGTGGCGCCGCGCCTACGACGAGATCGCCGACTTCGAGCAGTCACTCCACGAGGAGGGCGCGACGATCGTGAAGCTGTGGCTGCAGATCTCCGACCAAGAGCAGAAGCGGCGCTTCGAGAAGCGCGCGAAGGATCCGCTGAAGCAGTGGAAGCTGACCGACGAGGACTGGCGCAACCGCGAGAAGCGGCCGCTCTACGAGCAGGCGCTGGAGGAGATGTTCGCGCGCACCGACCGCCCGGCGGCGCCGTGGACGCTCGTCCCGGCGGAGTCGAAGGCGTACGCGCGCGTCGTCGTGCTGGAGACGGTCAACGCCGCGATCGAGACCGCGATGCGCGCCAACGGCATCGACCCGATATCTTTCCCTGCACGAGAAGGGAAGTAGCCCTGCGATACGGCGCGTTCGTCAACACGGTCTCCCCTGCGGGACCCGGCGCGCCGGCCGTAGCCTCACGGCGGGTCAAACCTTCGAGACCATCGAATCGTTCTCGAAGGAGCCTCTGTAGATGTTGATTCCCTGGCTTGGCCTGGTCGCGTTCATCGTCGTCTCGTTGACGATCGACCTGCGCGGCCACGGCGGCAGACCGATGACGCCGCGCAACGCGCTCATCTGGTCGATCGTCTGGACGGGCCTGGGCGCCGCGTTCGCGATATTGCTGCTCGTCTTCGATGACGGCAAGGCGGCGGGCGAGTACCTCTCCGGCTTCCTGATCGAGAAGTCGCTGTCGCTCGACAACCTGTTCGTCTTCGCGATCCTCTTCTCGTTCCTGCAGGTGCCCGACTCGCAGCGCCTGAAGGTGCTCGTCTGGGGCATCGCCGGCGCGATCGTCCTGCGCACGATCTTCATCCTCGTCGGCGCCGCGGCGCTCGACGCCTTCCACGCGACGACGTACGTGCTCGGCGCGCTGCTCGCCTTCACCGCGATCAGAATCGCGAAGTCGGGCGGCGAGGAGATGGACCCCGAGAGAACGCTGATCATGCGCTGGCTGCGCAAGCTGCTGCCGCTCTCGAGAGAGTACGACGGCGACAAACTGTTCACGATCGAGAACGGCAAGAGACTGGCGACGCCGCTGTTCGCCGCGCTCGCGCTCGTCGCCGCCTTCGACGTGATGTTCGCGATCGACTCGATCCCGGCGATCTTCGCGATCACGCGCGACACCTACATCGTCTTCGCCGCGAACGCCTTCTCGCTGCTCGGCATGGTGTCGCTGTACTTCCTGCTCGACGGCCTGCTCGACCGCTTCCGCTACCTGCACTACGGCCTCGCGGTGATCCTCGGCTTCGTCGCCGCCAAGCTGCTGCTCGTCGACGTCTGGCACCCCTCCAACGGCCTCTCGCTGGCCGTGATCGCGCTGGCGCTCGCCGGCGCCGCGCTCGCGTCGATGATCGTCGAGAGAAGAGAGGCGAGGCTGGCGGCCGAGCGCGCCGCAGCCGAGGGCGCGCCGGTGCCGCCCGCCGTGGTCGGTGCCCCCGAGGAGTCCGACAGACCGCAGGTCTAACCGGACCGGGCGCTACGCCGCGGCGTAGCGCCCGAAGACGAACGCCTCGTGGATCTGCTCGATCTGCGGGGCGAGCGCCATGATGCCGTCGACGCCGCGCGTGCGGACGTGCTCGAAGGTCAGCTCCCAGACGGCGCCGGCGGCGGCCTGGGGGACGAAGTCGGGCAGCGGCCCCAGCTCGGGCCGGTCGGCGCGCGCGGCGCGGTAGCCGGCGCCGATCACCGCGGCGAAGCGGCGGTGGGTCTCGGCGCGCCGCTCGAGCGCGCCTTCGCCGGCGCTCAGCACCTCGATCAGGAAGCTGCGGGCGAAGTCGGGCTCGGCGGCGAGCACCTCGAGGAAGACGTGCGCGCCCGCCTGCAGCTGCCGCTGCCACGTCGGCTCCGCGGCGACCGCCTCGGCGACCTGGCTCAGCACGAGCTCGAAGCCGGCCTCCCACGCCGCCAGGAAACAGGCGTCCTTGTCGGGGAAGTGCTCGTAGAAGGTCTTGCGCGAGACGCCGGCGCGCGCGATCACGTGCGCGACGGTCGTCGCCGCGTAGCCCTGCTCGGCGACGCAGGCCGCGATCGCCTCCAGCAGCCGCCCGCGCTGCGAGGCGAGCACGACCTCGCGCGCCGCGGCATGCCGTCCGCGCGGAAGGGAGCGGGGGATTGGAATCTGCTCAGCCACCTGTAAACATCATGGTACAGTAGGAAACAGAGTGTTTCTACGAGAGCTTGGAGCCGGCCGATGAGCGAGCAGACCGCCCTTCCCGCGCACGTCGACGTCGCGATCGTCGGCAGCGGCTTCGCCGGCATCGGCATGGCGATTAGGCTGAAGCTGGCCGGTCGCGACGACTTCGTCGTGCTCGAGCGCGCCGCCGACGTCGGTGGCACCTGGCGCGACAACACCTATCCCGGCTGCCAGTGCGACGTGCCGTCGAACGTCTACTCCTTCTCGTTCGCGCCGAATCCGCGCTGGACGCGCACGTTCGCGCCGCAGCGCGAGATCTGGGAGTACCTGAGAGCCGTCGCAGACAGGTACGAGCTGCGTTCGAAGATCCGCTTCGGCGCCGAGCTGGTCGACGCCAGCTGGGACGAGGCGGCGCAGCGCTGGACGGTCGAGACGGTGCGCGGGAGGTTGACCGCGCGCGTGCTCGTCGGCGCGATGGGCGGCCTCAGCGAGCCGTCGATTCCCGCGCTCCCCGGCCTCGACAGCTTCGCCGGCGAGGCATTCCACTCGGCCACCTGGAACCACGACCACGACCTGACCGGCCGCAGGGTCGCCGTGATCGGCACCGGCGCCTCGGCGATCCAGTTCGTCCCCGCGATCCAGCCGCAGGTCGGTCAGCTGACGGTCTTCCAGCGCACTCCGCCGTGGATCATGCCGCGCAGAGACCGCTCGGTGCGTCCGCGCGAGCGCGGGCTGTTCCGCCGCCTGCCGGCGCTCCAGCGCGCGATCCGCGGCGCCGTCTACTGGGGTCGCGAGGCGACCGTGCTGCCCTTCATGCGCCCGCGGCTGCTCGGCCGCGTGCCCGAGGCGATGGCCCGCGCCCACCTCAGGCGCTCCGTCAAGGACCCCGCGCTGCGCGCTCGCCTGACGCCCGACTACGCGATCGGCTGCAAGCGGATCCTGCTGTCGAACGAGTGGTATCCGGCGCTGCAGCAGCCGAACGTCGAGGTCGTCTCCGACGGCATCGCGGAGATCCGCCCGGACGCGGTCGTGACGCGCGACGGCGCCGTCCACGCGGTCGACACGATCATCTTCGGGACCGGCTTCCACGTCACCGACATGCCGTTCGTCGAGCGGCTGCGCGGTCGCGGCGGGCGGCTGCTCGGCGACGTCTGGCGCGAGCAGGGGATCGCGGCGCTGCGCGGCACGACCGTCCACGGCTTCCCCAACCTGCTGCTGATGGTCGGCCCCAACACCGGCCTCGGCCACAACTCGATCGTCTTCATGATCGAGTCGCAGGTGGCCTACGCGCTCGACGCGCTGGAGCGCACCGAACGCGCCGGCGCCGCCGTCTTCGAGGCCGACGCCGACGCGCAGCTGCGCTTCAACGAGCAGCTTCAGGCGCGCATGCGCGGCACCGTCTGGACGGCCGGCGGCTGCGCCAGCTGGTACCTCGACGCGCGCGGCCGCAACACGACGCTGTGGCCGGGCACCTCCTGGCGCTTCCGCGCTGCGACCCGCCGCTTCGACCCCGCTGAGTACGCGCTCTCGGCTGCGCAACGGGCTGTTCTTCGGGAAGACGGCGAACGCCGCGACGTGACGCCCGGCTACGTCGGCGCTTGACGCGGACTCCGCGGGCGGCATATAACACGACCAGACGTTGCCGTTCGGGCGACGTCGGGGGAACGAATCGAGGAGCAGTCCGTGGAAGGCTTCGATCGAATCCGCAGGTCAAGGGGTTCGGTTGGTCCGGGCTGCGTTGAACTGATGACGAGGGGGACGTTGGCACGAGCGCGGCGACGCGTGCTGCCCAGCGCTGCCCGAAGGGCGAGGTGAGCCAGTCGATGACGGACGTCCAGCCAACGCTGAAGGTCGAGCCCGGGGACGTCCCTGACGCGTCTCGGCCGGTCTTCGAGCTGTTCGAGGGCTTCGCGCTGACCAGCGTGCTCGCCTCACTGGAACGGGCGGGCCTGCTGGCCCGGCTGGAGGGCGGCGGCGTGCCCGCCGATGCCGCCGACGGCGAGGACGGCTTGCCGCTCGCCACGCTCCGGTATCTTGCACAACGTGGCATCGTCGAGGAGACCGATGGGACGTTCAGCCTCTCCGCTCGCGGACGGGCGATCACGCGCGACAAGGGCTATCTCGTCTGGCTCCAGGGCGGCTACGGTCACGTGCTGGCTGCACTGGGGGACTTCTCTACCGGCGCGCAGCGCTACGGGAGCGATGTGATCCGCGACGGTCGCTGGGTCGCGGACGGCTCCGCCCTGATCGGGCGCGACGACGTCTCCCCGCACGCCACGGCGGTGCTGGAGACGATCGACTTCAGCCATGTCGTCGACCTCGGCTGCGGCAACGCCCGCTTCCTGATCGCCGCCGCCAACCGCTTCGGCGTCACCGGCGTCGGCGTCGACCTCGCGCCCGAGGCGTGCGAGGACGCCGGCCACGCGATCGCCGCCGCCGACCTCTCCGACCGCGTGATCGTCCGCTGCGGCGACGCCGGCGACCTCGACGCGATCCCGGAGCTGGCCGAGGCCGACCTCGCCGTCGCCTTCTTCCTGCTGCACGAGATCTTCGAGCACGGGCGCGACGCGCTGATGTCGTACCTGCGCAAGCTCGGCACGATCATGCCGAGAGGCGCCCACATGCTCGTCGCGGAGGTGCAGCCGGCCAGCGGCGCGCCCGACGAGCGCTGGCGGCCGGAGTTCACGCTGCTGCACGCGATCATGCGCCAGCAGCTGCTGACCGAGCAGGGCTGGCACGACGCCTTCACCGAGGCCGGCTGGTCCCGGCACGAGGTCCGCGAGCTGGGGCTCCCCGGCGCGGTCCTGCTGCTCTACCGCAACGACGCGCCGGGTGGCGCCGAAGGAGGTGCTTGATCGTGCAGGTCGCACAACGATCGGGCGTGGTGATCACGGACGGGCTGCCCGTCTACGTGGAGGTCGAGGGCCATCACGCCCCGACGCCGTTCATGGTGACGCCGGAGACGCTGCCAGGCGCGCCGTTCAGCATCGCGGTCGTGGATGCCGCGAGACTGGTCGGAGCGCCGCACGCCGATCTCCACGTGCACGACGACCACGACGAGCTGTACCTCGTCGCGACGCCGGGCCTCCGGTTCACCGTCGAAACCGAGGATGACGCGATCGAGTTGAACTCGCCCGCGACGATCTCGATCCCCGCGGGGGTCAAGCACCGCTTGATCTGCCACGAGGTCGAGGGCGACCATTGTCCGTTCCTCGGGATCCTGGTCGAGAAGGGAACACTCCCCTCGTAGGGGGTGAAAGGGGCAGAAGGGATGGAAGCGTCAGCGATCACGAGAACGAGCCGGGAGGAGCCGCGGCGTCCGCGCCTGCGGCTGGCCGGCTCGCGCGACGGCGGCAAGCTGCGCGTCGGGATCATAGGCACGGGCAACATCGGCACCGACCTGCTGCTGAAGGTGCAGCGCTCGGAGCTGCTGGAGTGCGCGCTGTTCGCGGGGCGCAACAGCAGATCGGCGGGGATACGCAGCGCCCAGGAGCTGGGCGTGCCGACCTCCGACCGCAGCATCGACGCCTTCCTCGAGCAGCCCGATCGCTTCGACCTCGTCTTCGACGCGACCTCGGCGACCGACGCCAAGCGCCACTATGCGGCGCTGGCGCCGCTCGGGATACCGGTGATCGACCTGACGCCGGCGAAGCTCGGGAAGATGTGCGTGCCGGCGCTCAACCTGGCCGACTGCGTCGGCCAGCCCAACCTCTGCATGGTGACGTGCGGCGGGCAGGCGGCGGTGCCGCTGGCCCACTGCGTGATGCAGACCCATCCGCAGGTCGAATACGTCGAGATCGTCTCCACGAGCGCGTCGAAGTCGGTCGGGCCCGCGACGCGCGTGAACATAGACGAGTACCTCGCCACGACCGAGGCGGCGCTGAGTCACTTCAGCGGGGTGGCGCGAGCGAAGTCGATCCTGCTCGTCAACCCGTCGACGCCGCCGATCATGATGCAGAACACGGTCTTCGCGAAGGCCGACGAGGTCGACCTGCCGGCGCTGACGGAGGCGGTCGAGGAGATGGTGAAGCGGATACAGCGGTACGTGCCGGGCTACCGGCTCGTCGTCGCGCCGCTGCACGAGAACGGACGGATCGCGATGACCGTCCAGGTCGCCGGCGCGGGCGACTACCTGCCCGCGTACGCCGGGAACCTGGACATCATCACCTGCGCGGCGGTCGCCGCCGCGGAAGAGAACGCGCGCGTCATCACCACTGGTGCCGCGGCGAATGGCAACTGACGGTTCTTGGGGGAACAAGGGGGAACCAGTCGTATGGCACAGATCTTGATCAGCGATCCGACGTTGCGGGACGGCAACCACGCCGTCCAGCATCGTCTGAACGAGGAGCAGATCCGTCGATACGCGGCCGCGGCCAACGCCGCCAGAGTCGCGATCGTGGAGGTCGGCCACGGCAACGGGCTCGGGGCGTCGTCGCTGCAGGTCGGCGAGGCGCTGCTGAGCGACGCCGACATGCTGCGGATCGCGCGCGAGGAGCTCTCCGACGTGAAGCTGGGGGCCTTCGGGATCCCCGGCTTCGCGACGAAGGCGCGCGACCTCGACATCGCGATCGACGTCGGGGTGGACGTCTTCCGCGTCGGCGCGCACTGCACCGAGGCCGACCTGACAGAACGCCACATCACCTATCTGCGCGAGCGCGAGAAGGAGGTGTACGGCGTCCTGATGATGTGTCACATGGCGACGCCGGAACAGCTCTGCGAAGAGGCGCAGAAGATGGAGTCCTACGGGGCGCAGGGAGTCGTCGTGATGGATTCGGCCGGCGCCTTCCTGACCAGAGACCTGCAGGACCGGATAGCCCGGATGGTCGACGCGACGTCGATCGCGATCGGCTTCCACGGCCACAACAACCTCTGCCTCGCGGTCGCCAACTCGGTCGCCGCCGTCGATGCCGGCGCGACGATCGTCGACGGCACCGCGCGCGGCTTCGGCGCGGGCGCCGGCAACACGGAGCTGGAGGTGCTCGTCGCGGTGCTGGCCGAGCTCGGCCATGACACGGGCATAGACCTCTACAAGGTGCTCGACGCCGCCGACCTGGCGGAGGAGCACCTCGTGCAGCAGCTGCCGCACACCGACTCGGTCGGCATCGTCAGCGGCCTCGCCGGGGTCTTCTCGGGCTACTCGAAGCCGGTGCGGCGGATCGCCAGAGACTTCGGCGTCGATCCGCGCGACGTCTTCTTCGCGCTCGGCAGACGCGACGTGATCGCAGGACAGGAGGACGTGATCCTCGAGGTCGCGATGGCATTGCGGGACGCTGTCGAGGAACAGCGGCTCGAACAGCAGGACGACGAGATCGAGGGGGGCCGGCCATGACGCCGCGCACGATCACACGCACGTTCGACGGGGCACGTCCGGCACTGCTGGAGGCGGCGGAGCTGACGCCGCACCACGAGGCGCTGGCGCGGCTGCTGTGGCATGCCGAGCTGCGCGGGGAGGCGATCGAGCCGCTCAGCTCGACCTTCCCCGACCTGACGTTGTGGGACGCCTACCGGATACAGACGATCGGCCGCGGCCTGCGCAACGCCGAGGGCGAGGAGCTGCGCGGCTGGAAGGTCGGTCTCACCAGCCGGGCGATGCAGGAGATGATGAACGTCGACCAGCCCGACTCCGGCTACCTGCTCGAGTCGATGGTCGTCCA
>DATIOB010000448.1:0-9139 GCA_035473605.1 Conexibacter sp. | reverse complement strand
CCAACCCGAGACCAAGCGCTTCGGCACCTGGACCCGGCAGCCGCGTCACGAGATCGCGACCTACCTGCAGCGCGTCCAGGCCGAGGACGCCGGCGCGATCCCGCTCGTGGCGACCTACCGCCTCAAGCACCTCCAGTGCGGCGGCGTCTCGGACTCCCCCGCCGACATCGCCTCCTACAAGCACTGGTACGACGAGTTCGCCAAGGGCATAGGCAACCAGCCGGTCGTGCTCTTCTACGAGATCGACGCGCTGATCACGATGAAGTGCCTCTCGGGCCCGGGCCGCGCCGCCCGCATCGAGGAGGTCACGTACGCGATCGACGTCCTCTCCAAGCTCCCGCGCGCGGTCGTCTACGTCGACGCCGGCAGCGGTCTGGCGCACGGCGCCAACTACATCGGCGCGAAGCTGCGCCAGGTCGGCGTCAACAAGATCCAGGGCTTCTTCACCAACGCGACCCACCAGAACAGAACGCTGAAGGAGATCAAGTACGCGCGTCAGCTGGTCAAGCTGACCGGCGGCAAGGCCCACTACGTGATCAACACCTCCAGCAACGGCAACGGGCCGGCCGTGCCGAAGGACCGTGTCAGGGAGGGCAACTCCTACCGCTGCAACGCCCCCTCCAACGGGCTCGGCCCGAAGCCGACCTCGAACGTGCCGTCGAAGTTCAAGGGCCTCGACGGGCTCTTCTGGATCGGCAACCCCGGCCGCTCGGCCGGCAGATGCGCGCTGAAGATCTACAGAACGGTCCCGCCGACCGGCAGCTTCTGGTTCGAGTACGCGCTGAAGCTGATCAACCAGGCGAACTTCAAGATCACCTGATCGGCACGCGCTGACGAAGCCTGTTCAAACCGCCCCATCGCTCGCCAGCGGTGGGGCGTTTGTCGTTCCGCGGACGTTGACTTCAGCTGGGCACGGGTAGTTTCGAGGGCGTGATCCCCCGCGACGACTGGGAGGCCGTCGACCGATGTTCCGCTCTGCGCATGTCCCAACACGACTGCTGTTGCTCGCCGCCGTGGCGGTCCTGCTGCTGTTCCTGCTCGCGCCTCGCGCCGCCTCGGCGGCCGGGACCGTCCAGCTGACGTCCACGTCGTACACCGTCGACGAGGGCGCCGGTGCGGCCGTGATCACCTTCGAGCGCTCGACCGCCGCCACGCGCGGTGAGGTCCGCTTCGGCGCGTGGCACAGAAGCGCACAGCAGTTCCAGGACTACAAGCCGGTCAAGGGCCGCGTCGACCTCGCGCCCGGCCAGACCCAGGGCTCGTTCTCCGTGCCGATCGTCGACGACCCGCTCGTCGAGGGCAGAGAGACGATCGCGGTCGGGATATTCGGCACCTACCCGGAGAGAGTCGGCAGACCCGACCGCGCGATCCTGACGATCGAGGACAACGACTCGATCTCGAGCGACCCGCGCGACGCCGTCAACCCGCTCGGCCTCGACCCGGCGCCGACCGACGGCAACCCGCTCAGCGGCGCGACCTTCTACGCCAACCCGTCGCAGACGATCGCGGGCGCGTACGCCAGCCGCATCCGCAGGAGCAACCCGGGCGCTGCGCAGCAGCTCGCCGTGATCAGCTCGCAGCCGGAGTCCAAGCGCTTCGGCAGCTGGAACGACCGCCCCGGCTACGTCGTCTCCAAGTACCTCGCGCAGGCGTTCCACGACGATCCGAACGCGATCCCGCTGCTGGCGACCTACCGCCTGCGCCACCTCACCTGCCATCGCGTCAGCGACTCGGCGAAGGAGGCGGCGGCCTACAAGCGCTGGTACAGCGACTTCGCCAACGGCATCGGCAACCAGAGAGTGGTCATCTTCTACGAGATCGACGCGCTGATCACGGCGCCGTGCCTCTCCGGCAGAGGGCTGGCCGTGCGGATCAGCGAGATGCGCTCGGCGATCGACTCGCTCGCGAAGCTGCCGCACGCGGTCGTCTACGTCGACGCGGGCGCCAGCGACGCCCACCATCCGAGATTCATCGGCTCGCTGCTGCGCAAGGTCGGCGTCCACAAGATCCAGGGCTTCTTCACCAACTCGACGCACCACAACAGAACGTCGCTGGAGATCAAGTACGCCAACGGGCTCTCGCGCGCGACCGGAGGCAAGCACTACGTGATCAACACGGCCGTCAACGGCAAGGGCTCGCTGCGGCCGAGAGACAGAGTCCGCTTCGGCAACTCGATCCGCTGCAACCCGCCCGGCCGCGGGCTCGGCCCCAGACCGTCCTCGGACGTTCCACCGCAGTACCCGCTGCTCGACGGCGTCTTCTGGATCGGCAACCCGGGCCGCTCGGCCGGCAACTGCGGAACCTCCCGCAACGCGCCGCCGACCGGGACGTTCTGGCTCAGATACGCGCTGATGCTGATCAAGAACGCGGACTACCGGATCCGGTAGTCAGGGCGCTGCTGGCGCGCGGTGGGCGCTGCCCACCGCCGTCAGCACGCGCTCGGCGATCGCGGCGCCGGTGAAGCCGACCTCTTCGTGCAGCAGCGCGGGGGCGCCGTGGGTCACGTAGCGGTCGGGCAGGCCGACGCGCAGGATCCGCGCCGCGATGCCGCTGTCGGAGAGCGTCTCCCACACCCCGGTGCCGAAGCCACCGGCGAGCACGCCCTCCTCGACGGTCACGAGCAGCTCGTGCTCGGCCTGCAGCTGGGCGACGAGGCCGGTGTCGATCGGCTTCGCGAAGCGGGCGTCGGCGACCGTCGCGACGATCCCGTGCTCGGCCAGCAGCGCGGCCGCCTCCTGTGCCTTGCCGACGCCGCTGCCGTAGCCCAGCAGCGCGACCTTGCCGTCGCCCTCCTGGAGGATCTCGCCGGTGCCGATCTCGATCAGCCGCGGCTCGGCCGGGAGCGGCACGCCGACGCCCTCGCCGCGCGGGTAGCGCAGCGCGACCGGGCCGTCGTACGCGAGCGCGGTGTGCAGCATGTGGACCAGCTGCGCCTCGTCGCGCGGCGCCATCAGCACGATGTGCGGCAGCGGGCGCAGGTAGGCGATGTCGAAGACGCCGTGGTGCGTCGGGCCGTCGTCGCCGACGAGGCCGGCGCGGTCCATCGCCAGCACGACGTCGAGTCTCTGCAGGCAGACGTCGTGGACGATCTGGTCGAAGGCGCGCTGCAGGAAGGTCGAGTAGATCGCGGCGACCGGCTTGCAGCCCTGCAGCGCCAAGCCTGAGGCGAACAGCAGCGCCTGCTGCTCGGCGATGCCGACGTCGAAGTAGCGCTCCGGCAGCTCTCTCTGGAGGATGTTGAGGCCGGTGCCGGAGTTCATCGCGGCGGTGATGCCGATCACGCGCTCGTCACGGCGACACTCGTCGACGAGCGCCTCGCCGAAGACCTTCGTGTACTGCGGCGGCTTCGGCGCCGCGACGGGAGCGCCGGGATCGACGACCGGGGCCGGCGCGGGCGCGCCGTTGGCGATCGAATTCGGCTTGGCGGCATGCCACTTCTCCATGCCCTCCAGGCCGCCCTCCTCGGCGGGCGCGAAGCCCTTGCCCTTGACCGTCGCGACGTGCACGACGACCGGGCGCTCGGCCGCGATCGCCTCGCTCAGCGCCTCGCGCAGCATCGACACATCATGGCCGTCGATGACGCCCATGTAGGCCCAGTCCAGCTCCTCCCACAGGAGGCCGGGCGCCCAGAACGCCTTGATCGACTCCTTCAACTGCGGGCCGAGGTGGGCGAAGCGCTCGCCGATGCCCGCCGGCAGCTTGGTCAGGAACTCCTCGCCGCCCTCGCGCGCCTTCCACAGCTTCGGGTTGAGCCGTACGCGGTTGAAGTAGCGCGACAGCGCGCCGACGTTCGGCGAGATCGACATGCCGTTGTCGTTGAGCACGACGACCATCGGGGTGCCGAGGCCGCCGGCCTGGTGCATCGCCTCGAAGGCGACGCCGCCGGTCATCGAGCCGTCGCCGATCACGGCGACGACGTTGCCGTCCTCGCCCTGCCCGTGGCGCATCGCCTCCTTGAGCCCGACCGCGTAGCCGATCGAGGTCGAGGCGTGGCCGGCGCCCATGATGTCGTGCTCGGACTCCTCGATCGCGCAGAACGGCGTCAGGCCGCCGTACTTGCGGATCGTCGGGAGCTGGTCGCGGCGGCCGGTGAGGACCTTGTGCGGGTAGGCCTGGTGGCCGACGTCCCAGAGGATCTTGTCGCGCGGCGACTCGAGCACCGAGTGCAGCGCGACGGCCAGCTCGCAGGTGCCGAGGTTGGCGCCGAAGTGGCCGCCGATCTCCCCCACGGTGTCGATGATGTGCTCGCGCACCTCCTGTGCGAGCTGCTGCAGCTGCTCGTCGGAGAGGCCCCTGAGGTCCTCAGGACCGTCGACGCGCGGGAGGATCGGTTCGCTCATGACGTTCGCGTGTAGATGAAGTCGGTGATCTGAGCCAGCTCGCCGGCCCCGCCGGGAGCGGCCGCCGCCAGTGCGGCGCGGGCGCTGCCATGCGACTCGGCTGCCAGCTCGCGTGCGCGCTCGAGTCCGAACTCGCTCACGTACGTGCGCTTGCCGAGCCGCTCGTCACTGCCCTGCGTCTTGCCCAGCGCGTCGTCGGTTCCGACGACGTCGAGGATGTCGTCGACGATCTGGAACAGCACTCCAAGCTCGCTTGCGAAGCTGCGGAATGCATCGATTGTGGCAGGTGCCTGCGACGGAGCGAGCAGCAGCGGGCACATGATCGAGGCGCCGATCAGCCTGCCGGTCTTCAGCGCGTGCAGATGGCGCAGGCTGGCGGCGTCCGTCGCGGCGTCGGTCACGTCCAGGTACTGCCCGCCGACCATGCCGTTCACGCCGGTGCCCGCCGCCAGCTCGCGCACGGCCGCGAGGATCGCCGCCGGCTCGCCCGCCTGCTGGTCGAGCACGTGCCGGAACGCCTCGGCGTAGAGCCCGTCGCCGGCGAGGATCGCGACGTTCTCGCCGAACGCCTTGTGGCAGGTCGGTCTGCCGCGGCGCAGGTCGTCGTCGTCCATCGCCGGAAGGTCGTCGTGGATCAGCGAGTAGGTGTGGATCAGCTCCAGCGCCGCCGCGATCGGCAGCACGCGCTCGGCCGGCTCGCCGATCGCGCGGGCGGTCGCGAGCGCGAGCACGGGTCGGATGCGCTTGCCGCCGGCGAGCAGCGAGTAGCGCATCGCCTCCTCGAGCCCCTCGGCGCCGGCCGTGGCGGCATCGGCGAAGGTGAGTTCAGCGAGGTACAGCTCCACCAGGCGGCGGAGCTCTTCGGGGTACTCGTCGGTCGTCATGCCTGGTGGGTCGGGAGCGTCGTCTGGTCGGGCGGCGGCGGATCGGCGGCCGTGCGCACGCGGCGGTCCAGCTCGTTGGCGGCGTCGCCGGCGAGCCGGGCGCACTCCTCCACGAGGCGGGCGGCCTGCTCAGGCTCCAGGTCGGCGCCGCGCAGCTGCGCGGCCGCCTCCTCGAGCTGGCGGCTGAAGTACTCCAGCTGGTCGATGCTGTCGGTCATCGCGTCGTCTCACCGTTTACGGCCTGGCTGGCGCGCAGGATCGCGGCGAGCACGCCGTTGACGAAGCCTGGCGCCTCGGCGCCGCAGTACGACTTCGCCGTCTCGACGGCCTCGTCGATCGCACCCTCGGGCGGGATCGAGCGCTCGGCCGGTACGTCGGACGGATGCAGCATCTCCAGCAGTGCGACGCGCAGGATCGAGCGCTCCAGCGGCGCGATCCGCGACAGCGCCCAGCCCTCCGCGTGGCGGCTGATCAGCTCGTCGAACTCGGGCTGACGCGCGAGCGCGGCCTTCGCAAGCGCGCGCGTGAAGGCCGCCGCGTTTCTCGGCAGGGTGTCCTCGAGCGAGCGACCGGTCAGGTCGTGCTGGTAGAGCGCGAACACCGCCTCGCGTCGCTGGTCGCTTCGGCGAGCCACGAGGGTCGCTACGCGCGCGACACGTAGTCGCCGGAGCGGGTGTCGACCCGCACCTTGTCGCCGATGTTGACGAACAGCGGGACGTTGATCTGGGCGCCCGTCTCGAGCGTCGCCGGCTTCGTGCCGCCGCCGGAGGCCGTGTCGCCGCGCAGGCCCGGCTCCGTCTCGGTGACCTCGAGGTCGACCGCGCTCGGCAGCTGGATGTCGGCCGGCACGCCGTCGATCGACAGCAGGTCGACCTCGTCGCTCGCCTTCGTCCAGCGCAGCGCGTCTCTCAGCGCCACGGCCGGGATCGCCGACTGCTCGAAGCTCTCGACGTCCATGAAGTGGGCGTCGTTCTCGTCGGAGTAGAGGTACTGCATCTTGCGCACCTCGGTGCGGACCGAGCGGAACTTCTCCCCGGCGCGGAACGTCTTGTCGATCACGTTGCCGTCGCTGGTGCGACGCAGCTTCGTGCGCACGAAGGCCGGCCCCTTGCCGGGCTTGACGTGCTGGAACTCGACGACCTTGAAGATCGTCCCGTCCACCTCGATGTGGTTGCCGTTCTTGAGCTGGTTCGTGCTGATCACGCAGGTGATTGTAGGGCGGGCGGGGGCGCATGGCGCCCCGGCGCGGTTGGGGGGCGGAATCGGGCGGCCTTCCGTCCGCCGCGTAGGCGAACATCTGTTCGATGCTTCTCGCCGCTCGTCCGACACCTCCCGCCGAGCGGCGCGCCTTCGGCCTCGCCGTGCGGGAGCTGCGGGCGCGGCGCGGGTGGTCGCTGGCGGAGCTGGGGGCGCGGACGCTCGTGCACACCGCCTACCTCGGCGCGGTCGAGCGGGCCGAGGTCGAGCCGGGCCTGCGCACGATGACGCGCATCGCCGAAGGGCTGGGGATGCCGCTGTCGGCGCTCGTCGCGCACAGCGAGGCGCGGCTGCTGACGTGCGCGCGGCTGCGGTAGGGCGGCGCGCACGATGCGGGGCGGCAGCGCGAGGCGGCAGGCGAGCGTTGCGGGCGAGGCTTGTCGGTGAGCGGGCGCGTGGCGCGCCTGCGGCGCGGCTAGCCTGGGTGCGTGGTGCGCGGTCGCCTGAACCCTCTCCCCCTGCTCGGGCTCGCCGCCGGCTGCACGCTCGCGGTCGCGGCGACGTACGCGCTGCTCGTGCGCACCAACCGCGGCCAGCGGATCGACCAGGGCGCCTTCGACGGCCGCGCGCTGGCGACGGCGACGGCGCACGACGCCGCGCAGCAGCTGCTGACGACGATCAGCATCGGCACGCTGGCGCTGGCGCTGCTGGTGCTCGTCGCGCAGGCGCTGCTGCGCGGGCGGCTTGCGCTCGCGCTCGTCGCGGGCACGGCGATCGGCGGCGCGGTGATCACGACGCAGGTGCTCAAACGGGTGCTCGAACGGCCCGACCTGCTGCTCGACGGACGCCTGTACGAGAACAGCTTCCCGAGCGGTCACGTCACGATCGCCTTCGCCGTCGGCGTCGCGGCGACGCTCGTCGCCCCGGTGCGCGCGCGGCGGCTCGTCTCGGTGCTCGCGGTCGCGTACGGCTCGGCCGTCGGGATCGCCGTCGTCGCCGCCGGCTGGCACCGGCCCAGCGACGTCGCCGGAGCGTTCTTCGTCGTGACCGCATGGGCGGCGGTCGCCGGGCTCGCCGACGCGCTGCCGGAACGGCGCCGCGCCGGCGCGCAGAGCTGGCCGCAGCCGGGCGTCGCGCGCAGCTACCTGCTGCTCGGCGGCGCGCTGATCCTCGCCGGCTACGCGGTCACGCTCGCGATCGTTGCCGCCGGCCGTGCCGGCGCGATCGAGTGGACGGCCGTCAACGGCGCCTTCGCCGGCGCATGCGTCGCCGTCGCCGGGCTCGCCGCGCTGCTGATGGCGGCGCTGCTGGCCGCGCTGCGCGCGACGCTGCCGGCGCGGACGCGCGTGCCGGCCCAGCGCACGAGAGCGAGAGCCGCGGCACCAGCGCGCCGCCGCGCGGCGCGTTGAGGGAGATCCCGCCGCCGGTTGGACGCGCGCTGGACACCGGACTGGACGCACACCGCGAAATCGCCCGTGCGTCCAGGGGATTCGCCGACGCACCGGCCACTGGTCTCGCACTGGCCCGCAGGCAGTGCATCGGCTACGGTGAGCGCATGCGGACGGACCCGCATCGCCGGAGCGGAGTGCATCGCGCCTCCCTCCGCAGCAGCTTCGCCAGGACGCTTGCGCTCGCCGCGGCGCTGCTCGCGCTGCCCGCCGCCGCCAGTCCGGCGCTTGCCGCCCCCGGCCCCGGGCTCTCGGTCGACGTCACCGGAGACCGCCACGCGATCGCGCCCGAGATCTACGGCATGAGCTACGCCGACCCGGCGCTCGCCAACGAGCTGAGACTGCCCGTCAACCGCTGGGGCGGCAACTACACCGACCGCTACAACTGGCGGATCGACACCTGGAACACGGGCAGCGACTGGTTCTTCGAGAACATCAGCGGCTGCTGGCCGGGCTGCGCGGGCGATCCGCCTGCCGACCCCTCTCAGGGCTACCGCCGGATCGTCGACGAGAACCGCGCGACCGGCGCCCAGACGCTGCTGACGCTGCCGATGGTCGGCTGGGTCTCCAGACAGGCCGGCTACGAGCACCCGCTCCCGTGCAGCTTTCCCAGAAGCGCCTTTCCCGCGCAGCAGCGCTGGGACGCCGACTGGGTCCCGCCCGGCGCGAGCGCCTGCGGCAACGGCCTGAGGCCTGACGGCAGCGCGCTGACGGGCAACGACCCGACCATCGCCAGCACGCCCTCGACCGCGCAGCTCTCGTCCGACTGGATCGCCGACATCACGGCCCGCTACGGCGCCAGAGCGATCCGCTGGTACGGGCTCGGCAACGAGCCGGCGCTGTGGAACAGCACCCACCGCGACGTCCACCCCGAGCGCGCGAGCTACGACGAGATCCTCGCGAAGTCGACGGCGCTCGCGCTCGCGGCCAAGCGCGCCGACCCCGACGGCAGGACGCTCGGCCTCTCCGAGTGGGGCTGGCCCAACTACTTCTGCAGCGCCGCCGACGGCGCGCCCGAGCAGTTCTGCTCCGAGACGGTCGGCGCCGACAAGCCCGACCGCGCCGCCCACGGCGGCCAGCCGCTCGTGACCTGGTTCCTCGACCAGATGCGCGCCGAGGGCGACAGATACGGCTGCCGGCTGCTCGACTACCTCGACCTGCACTACTACGCGCAGGGCGGCTGGGACGCCGACGTGACGCGCTCGCTGTGGGACCCGTCGTACACCGATCCGAGCTGGATCGGCGAGAGCATCGCGCTGCTGCCGCGGAT
>DATIOB010000447.1:0-2048 GCA_035473605.1 Conexibacter sp. | reverse complement strand
GATCTCGACCCGCTGCGCGACGTCGCCGAGCGCGATCCCGCGGGCGGCGTCGCGCAGCTGGCGCACGCCGCCGGCGATCCCGCGCGAGAGCCACAGCGCGAGCCCGATCGCGATCAGCGCGACGGCGCCGAGCAGCGCCAGCACGATCACGCGCGTGCGGTCGACCGAGTCGCCCGAGCGCGCGACCTCGGCGTTCGCGAGCGTCTGCTGGTGTCTGAGGACCGGCTCGGTCGCCGCGCGCACGGCCGCGGAGGCGGCGACCGTCCGCGGCCCGGCGAGCGTCGCGTCGACCGCGGCGCGATCGCCCGCGGCGAGCTGCGCGGCGAGCGGTCTGGTCGCCCCGAGGTAGGCCTGGAACGCCTCGCCGAGCCTGGCGGCGTTGGCCTTGTCGCGCTCGTCGCTGCCCTCGGTCGCGCCGGTGTGGAGGATGCCGGTGATCATCCCGGCGCTCTCCTCGATTCTTCTGCTCAGGGCGGCGCGCGCCGCGCCGGGCGGCGTCGCCGCGAGCGTCAGCTGGTCCTCGCGGAAGTCCTTCAGCATGCCGTCGAGCCCGTAGACGATCACGAGCGTCTCGAGCCGCTCGCCGCCGATCTTCTTCGTCACCGAGTCGACCTCGGCGAGGCGCGAGATCGCGACGGCGCCGACCACCCCCATCAGCGCCACGAGCGCGAGGAAGGCGCCGAGCAGCTTGGTCCGTACGTTGAACGTCACGAGTTCCCTTTCGCTGGTGTTCCTGCGCGAGAGATCGGCAGCGGAGGGAGAAGCTTCAGCGCGCCAAGAATTCTGTAGACATTTGTTTGGCGAGCTGACGATCTTGAACGTAAGCAGACTTCTGTATACAGTAGGCCGCGCCCGTCGCTTACGCCTTTCAGGGAGGTCCTCATGGTCGGTCGGTCGTCTCGCAGCGCACGTCTCGCACGTGCGCTCGCACTCGTCGTCGCGCTCTTCGCGGCACTGACGCTGGCGGCCTGCGGGTCGTCGGACTCCGACGACTCGACCACCTCCTCCGGCGGCGGAGCCGCGGCGACGACCGACGACGGAGGCGGTGGCGAGCTGACCGCCGTCAAGATGGGCGTCGTCCCGGCCGCGACCTTCGCGCCGGTCTTCGTCGGCCTCGAGCAGGGCTTCTTCAGAAGACACGGGATCGACCTCCAGATCGAGGTCGGCGGCCTCGCGCCGACCGTCTTCCCGCGGATCCTCAAGAACCAGCTCCAGCTCGGCGCCAACACCTGGGGCACGCTCGTGACCGCGCGCGAGCAGGGCCTGCCGCTGACCGGGATCGCCCCGGTCGACCACGGCGGCACGACCCCCGAGGACGACTACCAGGGGATCATCGCCAAGCCCGGCGGCGTCAGAACGCTCGCCGAGCTGGAGGGCAAGACGGTCGCCGTGCCGACGCTCAAGTCGTTCACCGACTCGCAGGTCCGCTCGGTGCTGAAGGAGGCCGGCGTCGACGTCGACTCGGTCAGATTCATCGCGATCCCTTTCCCGGACGTCCCGGCTGCGCTGAAGGCCGGCCGCGTCGACGCCGCCGGCGTCGTCGAGCCCTTCTTCTCGCAGGCGAAGGCCGACGGCGGCACCCCGCTCGCCTCGCTCTCGCGCGAGCAGCTGATGGGCGCGATCGTCGCCGCCGAGAAGTTCGTCGAGGACGACCCCGACACCGTCCGCAAGTTCCAGGAGGCGTGGGCGGAGACGCTCAGATACGCGACCGACAACCCCGACGCCGTCCGCGCCGCGCTCACCAGAGGCCTCAGAATCCCCGAGGCCGTCGCGAGCAGAATGACGCTGCCGATCTGGCAGGAGACGACCGACGAGGCGAAGGTCCAGGAGATCGCCGACATGATGCTCGACGTCGGCGCCGTCAGCAGAGAGATCGACGCCAGATCGATGATCACGCCGTTCCCGCTGCCCGCGAGCTGACGATGGCGGCGCGGATCGAGGCGCTGCCGCGGACGCGCTCCGGCGCGCTGCTGCTGGGGAGCTTCGGCGTGCTCTGCGCGCTGACGCTCTGGCAGCTCGCGCCGACGCTCGGCCTGGTCGACGGCGAC
>DATIOB010000446.1:0-2130 GCA_035473605.1 Conexibacter sp. | reverse complement strand
CTCGCGCGCGTCGGGGACGGCGTAGAAGCGGCCTCCGGCGGTGCGCGCCAGCCGCCGCATCAGCGCGGTGTCGGCATCCCGGCCGAGCGCGACGGTCGAGAGCGTGATTCTCTCGGCTCTCATGCGCGCCAGCAGCGGCTCGTAGTCGCCCTCCTCCGAGACGCCGTCGCTGAGCAGGATCAGGTGTCTGACCGGCGCGTCGCTGCGCGTGAGCTGCGCGACGCCGCGCTCCAGCCCGTGCAGGATGTTCGTGCCGCCGTCGGCGTCGAGGCCGTCGATCAGCTCGCCGATCGCACCGGCGTTGCCGGCCGTCGTGCGCTGGAGCGGGAGCAGGTCGCGCGCGACCGCGTCGAAGGCGACGACGGCCAGCTCGTCCTCGTCTCTCGCGGTCAGCTCCAACGCCGACTGCGCGGCGGCGCGCGCCATCGCGATCTTCGGATCGATCCCGCCGGCGAGGTCGTTCATCGAGCTGGAGCGGTCGAGCACCAGCCCGAGCGCGAGCTGCCGTCTGCGCACGCCGCCCGGTCTGAGGCTCTGGACCGGCAGCAGCGCGTCGAGCGGGGTGCCGGCCCAGCCGCCGAGCGAGAGGCTTCGGGGACCGCCGAGCACAAGCAGCCCGGCGCCGTCGTCGCGGACGGCGGTCGTGAGCGCCTGCGTGCGGGCCGCGTCGAGCGAACGGGCGGGGAGGTCGGCGAGCACGATCGTGTCGGCGGCTTGCAGATCCGCGGTCGTGAGCGCCTGCGGCGTCGTCGTCTCGACCTCGATCCCGTCGTCCTGGAGCAGCGCCGGGAGCGAGCCGGCGGCGGTGGCCGTCTCGGCGACGATCAGCACGCGCGGCGCCGGGGCGATCCTGGTCGTCGCGTCGAGCGCGTCGTTGCCGGCGACGCGGTCGCCCGACAGCTCGACCGTGAGCCGGTAGGCGTGCCAGCCGGCGGCCGGGGCGCGGTAGGTCAGCAGCAGCGGGTTGTCGCCTTGCTGGAGGTCGACCCGCTCGCGCCCGATCTCGGCGCCGTCGCGCGCGAGCGTGACGGTCGCCGTGCCGCCCGAAGCGCTCCGGATCGTCGCCTGCAGCGCGAGCTGGTCGCCGGCGCGCAGGGGCGAGGGGACGGCGAGGCGGGTGACGGCGGCGTCGGTGGGCGGGGCGGCGGTGTCGGCACGCGCGACGTCTCTGGCGGGCGCTGCGGTGCTGGAGGTGTCGGCGGGCGCGGGGGCCGAGGCGGCGGCGGAGGAGGCGAGCGGGACCGCGTCGACGCGCACGCCGGCGCGCTCGGCGGCGGCCGCCGCGGCGGCGAGGTCGTCGGCGCCGGCGGTCGCGAAGCCGTCGGAGAGCACGATCGCGCGGCCCCCGTCTGGGAGGGCGCCGGTCGCCAGGCGCAGCGCGGCGGCGAGGTCGGTCGCCTCGCGGCCGAGCGGCGCGGCCGGCGGCAGCCCGCCGCTGGCCGAAATCCCCGCAAAGGCCGGCGTCGCGGCGAACTGGACGACGCGGCACGGTCTCGCGCACGCTTCCTGCTCGACCGCCGCGCGCACCCACGCGCGCTCGCGGGCCGTCATCGCGCCGTCGATGCTGGCGGAGCGGTCGAGCAGCAGGAGCGTCGCGGCAGGCTTGTCGGGCTTCGTCTGCGGCTGCGCGAGCGCGACGACGAGGGCGACGGCGGCCGCGGCGCGCAGGGCCCAGGCGGCGGTGGCCGCACGCGTAGCGGCGGGCCGCGAGCGGGCGGGGCGTGGCCGGCGAGTGGCGGCGCGGGAGCCGCGCGGCCCCAGCAGCAGCGCGACGGCCGCGAGCGGGAGCAGGGCGAGCAGCCACAGCGGGGCGTCGAAGCTCATCGCGTCTCCACCTCCCGGCGACGGGCCCAGCGCGGGTACGACCATTCGGCCAGCAGCATCAGCAGGCCGATCGCGACCAGCCACGGCCACCATTCGCGCGGCGGTCCGGGCAGGGTGCCGCCGCCGTCGCTCGCGCGCAGGACGACGGTATCGGGGGCCGGGGCGTCGGCGGATGGGCTGCCCGCGGCGTCGCTCGCCGCGGCGCCGGCGTCCGCCGTCGCGAGGTCCGCGGCGTCGCCGCGCGCCCACGTGACGACGTTCCCGAGCAGGATCGGGAAGGCGGGCAGCTGGGGGAGCGTCGAGGCC
>DATIOB010000445.1:0-4141 GCA_035473605.1 Conexibacter sp. | reverse complement strand
TGAGCTCGATCGCGTCCTGGTCGCCGAGCCAGTCGGAGCCCTTGACGGTGTCGTACATGTGCCAGCGCCAGTCGTCCTCGCCCATGTTGCCGAGGGCCGCGGAAATGCCACCCTGGGCGGCGACCGTGTGGCTGCGCGTCGCGGAGCTGGTCGCGGCCGGCGAGCTGGAGCCGGTCACCGTCGAAGGCTGGGAGGCGCCGGCCTACCTGTGGCCGCAGGCGCGCCGCCCGCGCAGGGTCAGCGCCCGCGCGCTGCTGAGCCCGTTCGACTCGCTCGTCTGGTTCCGTCCGCGGACCGAGCGGATCTTCGGCTTCCGCTACCGGATCGAGATCTACACGCCCGCCGCGAGACGGATCCACGGCTACTACGTGCTGCCGTTCCTGCTCGGCGACGCGCTCGTCGCGCGCGTCGACCTCAAGTCCGACCGCCAGGCCGGCCTGCTGCGGGTCCAGGGCGCCTACGCCGAGGAGGGCGTCGACGACCTCGCGCACGTCGCCGCCGAGCTGGCCGCCGAGCTGCGCTCGGTCGCCGGCTGGCTCGGCCTCGAGCGCGGCGTCGCCGTCGCCGGCAGAGGCGACCTCGCGCCGGCCCTGGAGGCGGCGCTGACAGTGCAGTAGCGCACTACTGAGGACCGCGGTGCGCGCGTGGCGGATGCTGCGCAGCATGAACATCTACATCGCGTTCGTGCCGTGGATCCTGTTCGGCACGATCTCCCAGCACGACTCCGTCGCCGCCGCCGCACTGGTCGCGCTCGCGGCCTCGATCGCGATCGGCCTGCCGTCGTTGGTCGCCGGCAGACCGAAGATCCTCGACCTCGGCGCGGTCGCCGCCTTCGCCGGCTTCTCCGTCGTCGCGCTGGCGGCCGGCAGCGACGCCGATTGGCTGTCGCAGTACGCCCGCGCGATCGCCGCCGGCCTGCTCGGCCTGATCGCGCTCGGCTCGCTGCTGTTGGTCCCCTTCACCGAGCAGTACGCGCGCGAGTCGGTCCCGCCCGAGCACTGGGACTCGCCCGTCTTCAAGCGCGTCAACCGCGAGCTGAGCACGATGTGGGGCCTCGTCTTCGTCGCGATGGTGCCGTCGCACCTGATCGCCGCCGCGATCGACACGCAGCGCGGCAACACGATCTTCAACTGGGTGATCCCGATCGTGCTGATCGTGTGGGCGGCGAAGCGCACTGCCCGCATCAGCGACGCCGCCGGCGACGAGCGGCAGGCGCCGGCCGCCCCGCTGGCGACGAGCGAGCCGCGGAGCCGCGCATGATCCACGCGCGCGACACCCCCGCGATCGCTCCGCAGTTCGGGCACGACGACTTCCAGAGCGCGTTCGAGTCGGCGCTCGGCGCCGCCTACCGCGACGGCTCCGACGTCGGCGAGGTGCTGAGCACGGCCGCGCGGATCAAGGACGGCGACGCCGACGCCTGGCTGCGCGAGTGGACGGCGACCGCCGGCGCCGTCTGGGCGGCGGCGAGAGCGGCCGAGGAGGGTGGGCACCGCGTCAGCGCGCTCGCCCACTACCGCCGCGCCGCGACCTACTACGCGACCGCGCTCTACACGATCGCGGCCAGCTCGGAGCTGGAGCGGCGGCCGGAGATCTGGCAGCGCCAGCGCGCCTGCTGGGAGCGGATCGTCGACCTCTCGCCGGGCCCGGGCGAGCGGATCGCGATCCCGTACGAGGGCACGAACCTGCCGGGCTGGTTCTTCCGCGCCCCCGGCGCCGCGCCGGGCGAGCGCCGGCCGACGCTCGTCGTCAACAACGGCAGCGACGGCGCGACCTCGCAGATGTGGCTGCACGGCGGCGCCGCCGCGAGCGAGCGCGGCTGGCACTGGATGACCTTCGACGGCCCCGGCCAGCAGTCGACGCTGTTCGAGGCCGGGATCCCTTTCCGGCCCGACTGGGAGGCGGTGCTGAGCCCCGTGCTCGACACGCTGCTGGCGCGCGCCGACGTCGACCCGGAGCGGGTCGCGGTGATGGGCGTCAGCCAGGCCGGCTACTGGGTCCCGCGCGCGCTCGGCTTCGAGCACCGCTTCGCCGCCGCCGTCGTCGACCCCGGCGTCGTCGACGTGGCGACCTCGTGGCTCGACCCGCTGCCGGGCGCCCTGCGCAAGGAGCTGGAGCAGGGCCGGCAGGCGCAGTTCGACCGCAACATGCACCTCGGCGAGCTGTTCTCCGCGGCGACGCGCGCGACGCTCAGCTTCCGCGGCGAGCCGTACGGCGTCGCGCAGGAGTCGCGCTTCGCGCTCTACCGCGCAGTCGCCAGATACCGCCTCGGCGACGAGGTCGCGCGGATCGACACGCCGATGCTGATCACCGACCCCGAGGGCGAGCAGTTCTGGCCCGGCCAGTCGAAGCAGCTGCACGACCTGCTGCCGGGCGTCGCGGAGCTGGCCCCGTTCGCCGCCGCAGACGGCGCCGGGCGCCACTGCGAGCCGCTCGCCTCCGCCGCCCGCGACGCGCGCATCTTCGACTGGCTCGAAGAGCGGCTGGGCTAGGACGCGACCGCTCCGCGATCATTCCGGCGGCTCGTCGGCCGCTGCCGGGCCGGGGCGGGCGCGCGCCAGCTTCTCCCGCGGGCCGTCCTTGGCCTCCCATGGTCTGCGGAAGCGCGGCTGAAGGCTCGGCGAGCGCGGCCCGTCGATCTGCGAGCAGATCCTCGCGAGGTCCGCGCAGACGGCCGCGCCCCAACGGCCCGGGAAGGCGTTCCACAACACGCCGGCGGTGCCGTCCCGCGTCGACGGCAGCGCGAGCAGGCACGGTCGGATCCGCGATCTGTCGGCCGGACCCGCGCCGTCCTCGCAGCGGTCGCGCCGCGCGTCGTAGAGCCACGCCTTCCCGCCGTCGAAGCCGCCGTCCGGCACGATGCTGTGCGCGAGCCGCTGGCTGCACTCGTCGCTGCGGCACGCGACCGGATACGAGGCGTGGCTGCCGGCGGCCGCGTAGACGACCGGATGCGTCGCCGCCGAACCGTCGTCCGCGGTCCGTTCGAGGTCATCCCAGCGCCAGCGGATCGGATGGCCGTGCGAGTCGTAGAGGGCTGCCACGGGCTCGACGTTCGCGCGTGCGTACCGGTGGTGCATCAGCCGCTCGCGCACGAGGTCCAGCACGACGGTCACGCCCTCCCAGTCACCCTCGTGGTCGAAGCAGCTGACGGAGCTCGTCAACCCCGGCAGGCAGTTGACCTCGGGTCGCCACGGCGAGCTGTTGAAGCGCTGGAACCACCAGTAGCCGAGGTACACCTGTCCTCTGTGCTCGCGCACGTGGACGTACATCCGGCTCGGGTCGCTGCGGCCGACCAGGTCGCGCCCGCCGCGGGCGCCGCCGGAGAGGTCGAGGAACTCGTCGAGTGCTCCTGTCAGGTCGCGCGCCGAGGCAACGCGCTCGCAGCCGCCGGCGCCGTGACGGTCGCACACTCTGTGGCCGCCCTCGGTCAGCAGCCGGTCGACGTCGACCGGCAGGAACTGCTCGCTCTCGTCGAAGCGCACATGCGGCTGAAAGATCTCCGTCAGCCGCTTCAGCTCGCCGAACGGCACGCCCGTCTGCGCGTCGCGCGCCTCGCGCAGCAGCCGCACCGCATCGACGGGGCCGTGCGCCGGCCGATGCCGGGCGAACGTCCCGTCGAGCGCGTTCGCCCAGCCCGTCCAGGCGTGCGTCCGCCGTGGCCGTCGCTCGCCGGTGAAGGCGTGCAGCGCCACGGAGTGCGGCGCCGGGCGCTCGGCCAAGCGGCCGTTCAGCTGCCATTCGCGCCGAGCGGCGTTGCGCTCGCAGTGCTTGGCGAGCGCCTCGCCCCAGCGCACCGCCTGCGCGCGATCAGCGGCCACCTCGCGCGGCTCCCAGGCGTCGAGGAAGCGGGAGCACGCGCGCGTCCAGTCGCCGTCGACGGGGATCGCGTCGGCGCTCGCGCCGGGGCTGCCGTCCAGCTCGCGCTGCGAGGGCAGGTCACGCAGCAGGAAGACCACGCCGCGCTGCGCGCCGGCACGCCAGCGGACCTGCTCGTCGTCGAGCAGGTCGTAGAGCAGGCGGCCGTACGAGGTCGCCGCGGGGGCGCCCGCGCGCGGCCCGATGCGGGCGAGCGCGTCGGTCAGCTCGCGCCGGTCGGTCGTCGGCGGCTCGACGAGCCGCCACAGCGGCTTGTCGCCGTGGCGCC
>DATIOB010000444.1:0-2368 GCA_035473605.1 Conexibacter sp. | reverse complement strand
TGGCGAACGCGGCCACCAACGTCGTCTCGCAGGAGCGCCACATCGGCGGCGAGCCGGGCTCGATCGCCCGCTCGATGACGCTCGAGCCGCAGCACGTCGCGCTGACGATCTCCGAGCGCGCGCTGACGGCGTGGGACTTCGGGATGCAGTTCGTCGACGAGGATCCGAGCGAGGTCCTGCGGATCGAGCGCGACCGGCTGCGCTCGATCGAGAGAACCGGCAAGAAGCGCCAGGGCGGCCAGGTCGAGGTGCGCCTGACGTTCGCCGACGACTCGTTCGCCGACTGGGCGCTGAACGACCACGAGTCGTTCAACAGAGGCTTCTGGGAGGCCGCCGCGGCATTCCCGCCGGCGGCCTCCTGACGCTCACACCGGCGCGGTCGACGACTCGCGCCGCTCCGCGACCAGGTCGAAGTCGCGCGAGTCGGCCTGCTCGACCAATCTCACGTACTCGAGCATGAAGCCGGGCCAGTTGCCGACGATGCGACCGTCACCGTCCTTGCGGTACCAGCTCTGGCACTGCGTCCAGACCGAGCCGTCGAGCCGCTGCTGGACGGTCTCGGTCGAGGCGGCCTCGACCTCCGGCCGCACCGACAGCGCGCGGCGGCCGGCGCCGGCGCCGCTGCCCGCACCGCGCAGCAGGCCCAGCGCGCTCATCACGTAGCCGGCCTGCGCCTCGATCATCACAATTATCGAGCCGACGCCGAGGTTCGTGTTCGGGCCGTACATCAGGAACAGGTTCGGGAAGCCGGCGACGGTGATGCCGAGGTGGGCGCGGGCGCCGCCGTGCCACGCCTCCTGCAGCTCCCTGCCGTCGCTGCCGTGGACCTTCATCGGCACGACCGGCTCGTCGGCGTGGAAGCCGGTGCCCCAGACGATCGCGTCGACCTCGCGGCGGCTGCCGTCGGCGGCGACCACCGCGTCGGCCTCGATCCGCTGCACGCGGTCGGTCACGACCTCGACGTTGGGCCGTTGCAGCGCCGGCAGGTAGGCCGAGCTGAAGAGGATCCGCTTGCAGCCGAACTCGTGTCTGGGCCAGACCTTCTTGCGCACCTCCCGGTCGCGCAGCTGCAGCCGCATGAAGCTGACCGACCAGAGCCGGAAGGCGGCTTTCAGCGGGCGCACCTTCGTGTAGCCGAGGATGAACGTCTCCATCACGCCCCACATGCCGTAGCGGCGCAGCTTCTGGAGGCCCGGGACGCGCCGGATCGCGGTCCGCACGGCGCGCGGGTAGACGGGGTTGCGGCGCGGCATCATGTACGGCGCGCTGCGCTGGTAGACGTCGACGCGCGCCGCCGCTCTGGCGATCTCCGGCACGAACTGGACGGCGCTGGCGCCGGTGCCGATCACCGCGACGCGCTTGCCGGTCAGGTCGACGTCGTGATCCCACTCGGCCGAGTGGAAGGCAGGGCCGGCGAACTGCTCCATCCCGTCGATCGCGGGGAAGGCCGGGCGGGTCAGCTGGCCGCAGGCGAGCACGAGCGCGTCGGCGCTGTGCGTCTCGCCGTCGGCGCCGGTCAGCGTCCAGGTCAGCGTCGCCTCGTCCCAGCGCGTCTCGGCGATCTCGCTGCCGAAGCGGATGTGGGGGAGGATCCCGTCGGCCTCGGCGACCTCGCGCAGGTAGCGCTGGATCTCGGCCTGCGGCGAGCAGGGCCGCGACCAGTCGCGCCGCTGCGCCCACGAGAACGAGTAGAGGTACGACGGCACGTCGCAGGCGGCGCCGGGGTAGGTGTTGTGCTGCCAGACGCCGCCGACGTCGTCGGAGCGCTCGAAGATCGTGAAGTCGTGGCCAGCCGCGCGCAGGCGGTGCGCGACCTCGATGCCGCTGAAGCCGGCGCCGACGATCGCGACCTTCATGACGCCACCGCGTAGAGCGCGTCGATCGCGTCGGCGTGCTTGGCCTCGATCGCGCGGCGCTTGAGCTTCAGCGTCGGCGTCAGCTCCTCGCCGCCGGCCGCCCAGTCGTCGCTCAGCACGGCGAACCGCTTCACCTGCTCGGCGCGCGAGAGCGTCGCGTTGCCGCCCTCGACCGCCGCCTCGATCGCCGCGCGCACCGCGGCGTCATCGGGCGCGCGGTCGCCGAGCAGGTCGGGGTCGGGGACGACCAGTGCGACGTTGAACGGCCGCGCGTCGCCGACGACGCAGATGTGGCCGATCAACGGGCTGCGCGTCTTGATCGCGGCCTCGATCGAGGAGGGCGACATGTTCTTGCCGCCGGCGCTGATGATGAGCTCCTTCTTGCGGTCGACGATCCGCACGTAGCCGTCGTCGTCGATCGTCGCGACGTCGCCGGTGTGCAGCCAGCCCTCGTCGTCGAGCGCCTCGGCGGTCTTATCGGGAGCGTTGCGGTAGCCGAGCATCAGGAACTC
>DATIOB010000443.1:0-3642 GCA_035473605.1 Conexibacter sp. | reverse complement strand
CTCCACCCCGGCCTCGCTCAGCTCGCCGGCGGCCTGCAGCAGCTCGGGCATCGTCACGCCCGTGCCGGCGAGCGTCGCGTGCGGCGCGCCGGGCGCAGTCCGCAGCACGTAGCCGCCCGCGAGCACGTGCCCGCGCCGCCGCTCACGCGCCGCCGCATCGGCGGGCACCGCGGCCAGTGCCTGGTCGAGCGGGCGCGTGCTGAGGCGGAAGTAGGCCGACGTGCCCCCCTCGCGGCCGAGCCGGGAGAGCGCGTGCAGCAGCGTCCACTCGAGGTCCTGCCCGAAGGCCGGCTCCCACGCGACGCAGCCGGGCTGCTCCAGCCCCACCGACGGCGTCACGATCGACTGGTGCGCGCCGCCCTCGGGCGCGAGCGTCACCCCCGACGGCGTGCCGACGAGGATCGCCTGCGCGCCCGCGTAGATCCCGAACGACCACGGCTCCAGCGCGCGGTTGACGAACGGGTCGTAGATCGTGCCGATCGGCAGCAGCGGCTGCCCGTCGCGCGACCAGGTCGTGCCCAGCTCGCTCAGCAGCCCGACGAGGTTTCCCTCCGCGATCCCCAGCTCGACGTGCTGGCCGTGCTCGGACTCGCGCCATCTCATCAGCGTGTCGGTGTCGTCGGCGAACCAGTCGATCCGGTCGCCGGGGTTCCAGACCCCGACGCGGTTGATCCAGCCGCCGAGGTTCGTCGAGGAGGCGACGTCGGGGCTGACCGTCACGACGTGCTCGGCGACCTCCGGCGCGGCGTGCGCGAGGTCGGCGAAGAAGCGCCCGAACGCCTGCTGGGTGGAGGCTCTGCCGCTGTGCGCGCGCCCGACGTCCGCCGGCGTCGCGGGCGGCTCGCGCCGCGGCGGCGGCTCGCGCCGCAGCCGTGCCGCGGCCGCGGCGCCGAGCTGCGCCTCGTCGCTGCCGGGCGCGAAGCGCGCCCACGGGTCGTCGGCGTCGGCGCTCAGCTCGCCCGCGAGCCGGCGCCACTGCTCGGCGCTCAGCAGCGCCGAGTGGTTGGCCGGGTGGCCCTGCGTCGGCAGGCCCCACGCCTTGATCGTGTAGGCGAACAGCACGCTCGGCACGTCGGCCGCGTCGTCGGCACGGCGGAAGGCGTCGAGCAGGTCGCCGAGGTCGTGGCCGCCGAGGTCGCGCAGCGCGCGCAGCAGCTCGGCGTCGTCGAGCTGCGCGACCAGCCGCGCGACGGCTCTGCGTCCGCGGCCGGCGCCGGGCAGCCGCTCGCGCAGCTCCGCGGCGGGGCTGCGCAGCAGCCGCTGGAACTCCTCGTTGCCCATCCCGTCGATCCGCCGGCGCAGGTCGCCGCCGCCGTCGCGCTCGAACAGCCCGCGCAGGAAGCGGCCGTACTTGAGCGTGATCGTCTGCCAGCCGGCCGCCTCGAACATCCTGCCGATGCGCCCGGCGGCGATGTCGGGGACGACGCGGTCGAGCGACTGGCGGTTGAGGTCGACGATCCACATCGTCTCGCCCAGCTGCGGCACCATCGGGTCGACGAGCGCCTCCCAGACGGCGCCCTCGTCCAGCTCGGCGTCGCCGACGAGCGCGACCTGCCGGCCGCCCTGCGGGACGTCGAAGTGACCGGCGACGTAGCGGTGCGCGAGGCCGCTCCAGAGCGTCGCCGTCGCGCCGATGCCGACCGAGCCGGTGGAGAAGTCGACCGGGTACGGGTCCTTCGTGCGGCTCGGGTAGCTCTGCAGCCCGCCGTACGCCCGCAGCTGCGTCAGATAGCGCTGCTCCAGCGTCCCCAGCAGGTAGCTGATCGCCTGCAGCACGGGCGCCGCGTGCGGCTTGACCGACACGCGGTCAGGCGCGCGCAGGTGCCTGAACCAGAGCGCCGACATGATGCTCACGAGCGACGCCGACGACGCCTGGTGACCGCCGACCTTCACGCCCGACGGCGTCTCGCGGACTCTGTTGGCGTGGTGCACGATCGAGGTCGCGAGCCACAGCACGCGCCGCTGCACGGCGTCGAGCGCGGCCAGCTCGTCGGCCGTCTCGATCGACGGCCCGCTCAGGGAGGTGGACATGCGGCGAGCCTAAGCAGAGGCACCGCGCGGCCGCGACCGGATCACCGAGAACAGGCGGTCATTTGCAAGAAATCCTCAATTGAGTGCCGTTGTTCGTTATTTTCCTGCGCCAATGACCGACATTGCAACGATTGACCAGACCGATCGCGAGATCATCGCGCTGCTGCGCGCCGACGGGCGGCGCACCTTCGCCGACATCGCGGAGCGCGTCAGCGTCTCCGCCCCCGCCGTCAAGCGCCGCGTCGACCGCCTCGAACGCGACGGCTACATCCTCGGCTACACCGCGGTCGTCGACCACGCGCGCCTCGGCGCGCCGCTGCACGCGTTCGTCGAGCTCCAGTTCGACGGCCGCACGAAGGTCGACGACATCGCCGCCGTCGCCCGCGGCCTGCCGGAGATCGAGGCGCTCTACACGACCGCCGGCGACCCCGACGCGCTCGGCCTGCTGCGCGCGGGCGACGTCGACCACCTCAAGCGTGTGATCGACACGCTGCGCCGCAGCAGGTACATCACCGGCACGAAGACGCTGATGGTGCTCGGCACCTGGAAGCCCTGGCCAGGGTCGACCTTCTGAAGAATTTAGTCAGTCTCCTTGACTGACTTTCTCCTCGTCACTACGCTGCCCCCAGCAGCGAGGAGACCCGAACAGTGAATCGGGCGCTGCAAGTGTGGTGACAGTGACACCCGGCGGCGGTCGCCGGCCGGGTGACTCACTCGGGTCCCCCGGCCCGAGAGCGACGAGGAGGAGAGCCCATGTTCAGTCGAGGGTCGATCGCCGTGTGCGCAGCGCTCGCGCTGGTCGCGGCAGGTGCCGGATGCGGATCCGACGGCGACGGCACGACCGTCGCGACGAGCGACGGCGCCGCCGGCGCGAAGCCGAGCGGAGCGCCGATCGTCGTCGGCACGACCGGCCCGTACACGTCGGACGTGATCGCGCTGCCGGAGGCGCGCGCCGCCGTCGAGGCCGCCGCGAAGTCGATCAATGCCGCCGGCGGCATTGACGGCCGGCCGCTGAAGATCGAGGCCTGCGACGACCACCTCGACCCCAACCAGGCCGCGGCCTGCGGGCGCAAGTTCGCCGACGACGACGAGATGGTCGCGACGGCCGGGTCGGTCTCGATCCAGGGCGACCACTTCGAGCCCGCGATCGAGGCGGCCGCACTCGCCGACGTCGGCGGCTACCCGGTCGCGGCGGCGACGCTGACCTCGCCGGTCTCGTTCCCGCTGCAGGGCGGCACGTACATCCAGTACGCCGGCGCCGCCACGGTGATCGCCGACCGCGGCTTCAAGCGCCCGGTCGTCATCTACCACGACATCCCGACGATCAAGGTCGTGCTGCAGGCGATCGACACGACACTCTCGGCGTCCGGTCTGGAGGTTGCGGGCACGGTCGCGATCTCGCCGACGGCGACCGACATGTCCGCCGCGGTGGCGAAGGCGCGCACGTACGACCCCGACGTCGTGCTGCTCGCGTTCCCCGAGCCGCAGATCTCGCAGGCGATCCAGACCGAGTTCCAGACCGGCAACAGACTGCCGCTGATCACCGGCGCCGGCGACCTCAGCGCCGAGGCGCTGAAGAAGCTCGGCCTGGCCGCCGACGGCGTCACCTCC
>DATIOB010000442.1:0-3251 GCA_035473605.1 Conexibacter sp. | reverse complement strand
GCGACACGCGGGAATCGGGCGAGATGCTCGAGGCGGCGGTCGCCGCAGGCGTCGCCGCCGCCGGTGGCGTCGCGCTGCTCGGCGGTGTGCTGCCGACTCCGGCCGCGCCGCTGCTGATCGCCCGCTACGGCTTCGACCTCGGCGTCGTGCTGTCGGCGTCGCACAACCCCTTCGCCGACAACGGCGTGAAGTTCTTCGGCGCTGATGGCGACAAGCTCTCCGACGCCGTCGAGGAGGAGATCGAGGCGCTGCTCGACGGCGAGCCGGTCCAGCCCGACGAGATCGGCGGGGTGCGCCAGCTGCACGGCACGCTCGACGACTACCTGCGCGAGCTGAACGTCCGCTTCGGCGAGCTCGACCTCGCCGGCAGACGGATCCTGCTCGACTGCGCCAACGGCGCGACGTACAAGGCCGCGCCGGAGATCTTCCGCCGCCTCGGCGCGCACGTCGACGTGCTCGCCGACACGCCCGACGGCCGCAACATCAACGCCGGCTGCGGCTCGACCCACCTCGACCAGCTCGTCGCGGCGATGCGCGCCGGCGACCACGACGCCGGCTTCGCCTTCGACGGCGACGGCGATCGCGTGCTGGCGGTCGACGGCGACGGAACGGTCGTCGACGGCGACGAGCTGATCGCGCTCACCGCGCTGCACCTGCGCGCGCAGGGGAGACTGCGCGGCGGCGGCGTCGCCGTGACGGTGATGACCAACTACGGATTCCACGCCGCGATGGAGTCGGCCGGGATCGAGGTCGCGATCACGAACGTCGGCGACCGCTACGTGCTGGAGGCGCTGCGCCAGCGTGACTGGGCCTTCGGCGGCGAACAGTCGGGCCACATCGTCGAGCTGGGCTTCGCGCCGTCGGGCGACGGCATCGCCAGCGCGCTGCTGACGCTGGAGGCGCTCGCCGGGAGGCCGCTCACGGAGCGCCGCGGCATGGAGAAGCTGCCGCAGCGGCTCGTCAACGTGCGGCTGCCCGACCGCCCGTCGCTGGAGCGCGCCGCGAGCGATCCGCAGATGCTCGCCGCGATCGAGCGCGAGTCGGCCGTCCTGGAAGGGCGCGGTCGCGTGCTCGTGCGCGCGTCGGGCACCGAGCCGCTGCTGCGCGTCATGGTCGAGGCGCCCGATGACGACGAGGCCGACGCCGTCTGCGGCCGGCTCGTCGAGCAGGCCGAGGCCGCGGCGTCCCAGCCCGCGGGCTGAGCGGCGAGCGGGCCGTGACGCGGCCCGCGGACCGAGCGACCGCCTGATCGCCAGCTAGAATCGGGCGACGCGCAGTTTTCGCAGCGCCGTCCCAGCCGCCGCACGCGCGGCTCTCGTCGTTCCACACGGAGGTTCCCCCATGTGCGGCATCGTCGGTTATGTCGGCGCCCGTCCCGTCCAGGCCCTGCTGCTCGCAGGCCTCGAGAAGCTCGAATACCGCGGCTACGACAGTGCCGGCATCTCCGTGCTCAACGGCGACCACGTCGACTCCGTGCGCGCGGTCGGCAACCTGCAGGCGCTGCGCGACGCGGTCGACGCGCTGCCCGCAGCCGCCCCCGGCGCGAGCGCGGCTCCGGTCGCGGTCGCCGAGCCGGCGACCGGCATCGGCCACACGCGCTGGGCGACCCACGGCCGCGTCAGCGAGCAGAACGCCCATCCGCACGAGGACGAGGCCGGCCGCATCCACATCGTCGTCAACGGCATCGTCGAGAACTACATGGCGCTCAAGCGCCAGCTCGCCGAGCAGGGCGTCTCCTTCACCTCGGAGACCGACGCCGAGGTGATCGCGCACGTGATCTCCCGCCACTACGACGGCGACCTGCCGGCGGCCGTGCAGGCCGCCTACGGCGAGCTGGTCGGCCACTTCGCCTTCGTCGCGATGGCGGCGGACGAGCCGGGCGTGCTCGTCGGCGTGCGGCGCGAGTGCCCGCTCGTCGTCGGCCGCGGGGACGGCGAGCAGTTCCTCGCCTCCGCCGTGCCGGCCTTCCTCGAGCACACCAACGAGGTCCAGTTCATCGAGGACGGCGAGCTGGTCGTGCTGCGTCCCGGCGGCGTCGAGTTCATGTCGCCCGACGGCACGCCGATCGAGCGCGACGTGACGACGATCGACTGGGACGCCGAGACCGCCGAGAAGGGCGGCTACGAGACCTTCATGCTGAAGGAGATCCACGAGCAGGCCGACGCGGTCGCCGAGACGGTCGCCGACCGCACGGCGCGCGGCGACGGCGTCGACCTCGGCGATCTCGGCACGATCGACGACGGCTTCCTGACGCACGTCAGACGGATCGTGATCGTCGCCTGCGGCACGTCGTACCACGCCGGTCTGATCGGCCGCTACGCGATCGAGGCGTGGGCGCGCGTCCCGGTCGAGATGGACGTCGCCTCCGAGTACCGCTACCGCGACCCGGTCGTCGGCCCCGGCGATCTCGTGATCGGGATCTCGCAGTCGGGCGAGACGGCCGACACGCTCGCCGCGATGCGGCTGGCGAGAGGCAAGGGCGCGACCGTCCTGGCGATCACGAACGTGATGGGCTCGCAGGCGACGCGCGACGCCGACGGCGTCCTCTTCACGCGCGCGGGGCTGGAGATCGGCGTCGCGGCGACGAAGACCTTCGTCAGTCAGGTCGCGGCGATGTACCTGCTCGCGCTGCGCCTCGCCGAGCTGCGCGGCACGCTGGAGCCGGCGCGCCTGACCGAGCTGGTCGGTGAGCTGAAGCACCTGCCGCACCACATCGCGGGGATGCTGGAGGCCGGCGACGACGAGATCCGCGCGATCGCCGAGCGCCACTACCAGGCCGAGTTCTTCCTCTACCTCGGGCGCCACATCGGCCTGCCGGTGGCGCTGGAGGGTGCGCTGAAGCTGAAGGAGATCTCCTACATCGCGACCGACGCGTACGCCGCCGGCGAGATGAAGCACGGCCCGATCGCGCTGCTCGACGAGGCGACCCCGGTCGTCTGCGTCGCGACCGACTCGCCCGTGCTCGACAAGGTCGTCTCCAACATCCAGGAGGTGCGGGTGCGCGGCGCGCACGTGATCGCCGTCGCCACCGCCGGCAACGACGAGATCCTGCCGCACGCGGAAGAGGTCCTGACGGTCCCGCGGACCGACTGGATGCTGGCGCCGCTGCTGGCCGTCGTCCCGCTGCAGCTGCTCTCCTACCACGTCGCCCGCCTGCGCGGCCTCAACGTCGACCAGCCGCGCAACCTCGCCAAGACCGTGACCGTCGAGTAGCGACCCGTGGGGGCCGGGTACGATCGGCCCGTGCACGG
>DATIOB010000441.1:0-1628 GCA_035473605.1 Conexibacter sp. | reverse complement strand
CGCACAAGCCACTTGATCGAACTACTAAAATTTAGTGGTTCATTACCTACCCAAGGAGGATCGATGTCCACCCGCCCCCGCCGGCTGCTGCTGCCGCTGGCGCTCGCAGCTGTCCTGCTGCTCGCCGGCAGCAGCGCGTCGCAGGCTGTGAACATAAGCCTTCAGCCCCCGTACAACGTGGTCAATGCAGTCGGTGTCGCGCCGGCCGGTCCGCAGCAGTTCACCGCCGGCGGCATCCAGTTCGCATGTACCCCCACGGTGACGTTCCGCGTCAACGTTCCAGCGGTCGCGGGCGCCGTCATCGGCAACCTAATACCGATGCTCCACATCACCGCGGTCAACTTCGCGGCCTGCCCCGCCGGCGTCGTCATGGCGAGCCTAAACAACGCGGCCAACCCGATCATCGTCGGACAGCTCACCGCTACGACGCCCGGCGGCCCGGGGACCGTCCTATTCGTCGCGCTAAACGTGAGAGTGCGTGTCACGCTCGGAGCGGCGATGCAGTGCCTATTCACCGGCAGCATGGGCATCCGCATCCTCGCGAACGGGACGGTCCTCCTACTAGGCGGCAATCTCGTGTCGACGCCGATCCCCGCGCAAGGCGACACCTGCCTCGCGGGCATCGTCGCCGTGCTCGGGCCGACCACCTACACGCCTGCTCCACCGCTGTTCGCCAACGTCATATGAGCGCAGGTCCTTCCGTGCGGGCGAGCTGTTGCGCCCGCACGGCAGTGCCTCGCCGGCGAGCGACCGCTCAGGACGCGATCGCGCGCAGCTCGGCCGGGCGCAGCAGCACGTGCAGCAGGCCCGGCTCGCAGCCGGCCAGCCCGCCCTTCCTCATCTGCGCGACCGCGCCGGTCAGCTCGCGCACCGCGCGCGAGAAGTCGGGCTCGTGACCGACCAGCAGGACCTGCTCGCCGCGACCGGCGGCGAGCGCGTCCGGCTCGAAGCGGCCGCCCTGCAGCAGCGGCTCGATCTCGACCTCGACGCCGAGCGCCTCGCAGGCCAGCCGCGCCGTCTCCCGCGCTCGCACGCGCGGGCTCGCGAGGCAGGCGTCGATCTCGACGCCCAGACGCGCGAGCGCGACGCCGGCGGCGCGCGCCTGCCGCTCGCCCTTCTCCGTCAGCGGCCGCTCGGCGTCGGACTGCCCCGGCTCGGGGTCGTGCGCGTCGCCGTGGCGCAGCAGCCAGATCATGCGCGAGAGCCTACCGCCGCGCTGGCCGCGGGCGTCAGTCGCGGGCTCCGCGCGGCGCTCGCCGCGCCCGCCCGTACGCCGCCGCGAGCGCCTCCGCGTCGCCCGCCGCGACGAACTCGCCGACGACCTCCAGCGCGAGGTCGCCGACGCCGCGGAAGCGGACCGCGCGGCTGCCGGTCTCCAGCGGCGTGCCGCTCGCGCGCCAGCGCGCATAGAGGCGCTCCTCGGCGCCGGGCTCGACGCAGTTGACGTAGAGCGCGCCGTAGTGCCCGTGGTCGGCGACGGAGACGAGCGCCAGCCCGCCGGCGGTCGTGAACGTGACCATCCCGTAGTTCATCCGCTCGCCGAAGCCCGCGGGCAGGTGGGCGCGGATCGTCGCCAGCAGCGTCTCGGCGGCCGCCCGGCGCGGCGCCGGCAGCGCCGCCAGGAACTG
>DATIOB010000440.1:0-12720 GCA_035473605.1 Conexibacter sp. | reverse complement strand
CCGGCACCACGCAGGCAGCACCGGCGTTCTCCCTGCCCATCACCGCCACAGGCATCGGCGCGGAGGTGGACAGCACAGGCAAGGCGCTGGCCATCACCGAGGGCAGCGGCCTGGGCGACTACAACGCCGCGTCAACGAACGCCATCCTGGGCACAACCCTGGCCGAAAAGAACAGCCTCAAGGTTCACCTCACGTCCCGATGATCGCTGTGCCGACCGTGAATCTGCTCGTCAGCACGCCGGGCGTCACGAATCTGTTGCCGCGGTAGGTGAAGCGCAGTCTGTAGGTGCCGGCCGTTCTGGCGGTGAACTTCGCGCCGAAGGCGCCGTCGCCGTTGATCCGCGCGCGGCCGAGCGGGCGGAAGCCGCCGTTGCCGCGCGCGATCGCGACGCTGACGACGCCGGTCGCCCAACCGCCCTCGCGGATCTGGCAGAAGACGCGGAAGCTCGGTCCCGATCTGTCGGGGTAGCGGATCGTGCTGAGGTCGAACGGGGCGACGACGCGGATTCTCTGCGGCTCGCTCCAGGGCGTCTGGACGCCGTCGGCGGCGTCGCGGCCGACGACGGTGTAGAGGCCGGGATCGGAGAATCTCAGCGTCGCGGTCCCGTTGGCGAACGGCGCCGTCGCCGATCTGCCGGCGAGCGCGCCGTTGCGTCTCACCTTCGCGTCGCGCTTGTAACGGATCTCGTGCGACTGGGCGCCCGGGTCCGCGTCGACCGGCAGCGCCAGCGGCTTGTCCGCGGCGGCGCCCGGGTCGCGCAGCACGAACCGCCCGACGCGGCCGAGCGCGACCTTGCCGGCGATCGTGAAGGGGAAGCCGGCCGCCGGGCCGAGCGGGCCGGCGCAGCCGGTGTCGATCGCCGCGTAGCTCGTGACCGCGACGTTGTAGGTGCCGTTGCCGCGGTAGGGCACCTGGATCGTCGCCGGCTGGGCGGCGTCGGCGCAGGTGACGGGCGGCGCGGCCGGTCTGCCGGCGGGGTCGGTGACGACGACCGTGTAGCGCGTGTTGGGATCGGCGGTGACGACGACCTGCGGGCGCAGGTTGCGCAGGGCAGCCGGCGCCGACGGGTTGATCGCGAGCGGTCTGCCGTCGTCGCCGGTCACCGTGACGGAGACCGCTCCTGCGGATGCTGCGGCCGCCAACGAGGTGCTGACGGCGATCGCTGCCGCGATGGCGGCTGACTTGGCGGGACGTGTCGCTCGCATCTGCTCCTCCGGGGGACCGTGTCGGGCTCTGCTGCACACCTGCCCCGCACGGGCCCGGAGGATGCGCCGATCGCTCAGCGGCTCGTCATCACCGCTCGGCTGCCGGGCAGACGAGGCGGTAGTCGCAGATCCCGCAGGCCGTGTAGGAGGGGGTCGGCTCGAAGCCCTGCGAGAGGATCCCCTCGGCGACCTCGGTCGCGACCTCCTCGATCCACTCGCGATCGCCGGAGTCGCGCTCGACCGGCACCTTCGCGTCGTCGAGCACGTAGTAGTAGGCGCCGCGCGCCGACTCGAACTGCCACGCCTCGCGCGCCGCGACGGCGTACAGCGACAGCTGCACGTCCTCCTCCAGCTGCGCGCGCGATCTCGGCGGCCCGGTCTTGTAGTCGATCAGCTCGAAGCCGCCCTCCGGCAGCTTGTCGACGCGGTCGACGCGGCCGCGCAGCAGGTGCGGGCCGACTCTGAAGGAGAACGATCTCTCGAACGCGACCGGCTGCGACGGCTCCTCCTGGAAGCGCTCGTAGTAGCGCGTCAGCGCCGAGGTCGCCTTGCCGCGCAGCTGGATCTCCTGCTCGGAGCCGCCGAAGCCGCCGCGCCGCCAGCCGAACTCCAGCAGCCCGAGCATCTCCTCCAGCGACGGCTGATGCGACGGGTCGGGCTGCGCGTGGAAGCGCTCCAGCACCTGGTGCACGAGGATGCCGAAGCGCTGGTTGAGCGTCGGCTCCTGCGGGATCCGGAAGACGCGCGCGAACTTGTACTTCAGCGGGCAGGTGCGGTAGGTGTCGATGTCGGAGGCGCTCAGCATCACGCCGTCGCCGCGGCGCGGCAGGAACGGCTCCAGCGTCGGCTCCTCGCGCGCGGCGATCGCGGCGGCGCGGCGTCTGTCGTCGCGGTCGGCGTCGAGCAGCCACTCGTCGAGCGGGGAGGTGCTCAGGATGTCGCGCTGCTCGCTCGTGATCGCCGACGCCAGCCGCGCGTTGACCTCGGCCAGGGCGTCCTTGACCGGCTGGTCCTCGGAGCGCTCGATCAGCGCCGCCAGCTTGACGACCTCGAGATAGCGGACGATCGCGTGCGAGACGTCGAGGTCGGTGTCGAAGCGCAGCTCGCCGATCCGCGTGCCGGTCCGCTTGATCGTCTCCAGCAGCTCGTCGCGCAGGATCCGGTAGGTCGAGTGGAGCGACTCGGCGGGACCGAACAGCTCCTCGGCGCGCTCCTCCCAGGTGCCCGCGACGGCGGCGCGCGCCTCCTCGGCGAACGGCGACGGCGGCTGCGCGGCGCCGCGGTCGCTCGCCTGCGGGTGCACGAGCACGAGCCGGTTGCGCGTGCGCGTCATCGCGACGTGCAGCAGGCGCCGCATCTCGGCGAGGTGGGCGGCGTGGTCGTCGGCCGGCAGCGTCTCCTTCATCAGCGCCGGCGCGATCGGCTCCAGCGTGCGCGTGTGCGCGCCCGGCAGTCCGGCGGCGTGCAGGCCGAGCACGTAGACGTGGTCGAACTCGAGCCCCTGGGCCGAGTCCATCGCCATCACCTGGACGCCGCGCGCCGCGATCGGCGTCGGCTCCTCCTGCTCGCGCAGGCCCGCCTCGGCGGCGGCCGCGATCGAGCGCGCGAACTCGCGCGGCGTCGCCTGCGGCTGACGCTGCGTGAAGGCGCTCGCCAGCTCGCCGAAGCGGGCGAGCCCGCGCAGCCGCTCGACGACCTCGGCCTGCGCGCTGAAGAGCTGCTGGCGGCGCAGCCCGAGCCGCTCGATCAGACGGTGGACGAAGAGGTCGGGCCGCATCGTGTCGAGCGCGCCGACAGCCGATCTGTACAGCCCCAGGAACATGCGGATGCGGTCGCGCGCCTCCGGCGGGATCTGCGGCGACTCGAGCGCGGCGCCGAGCGCGCCGACCATGTCGAGCTTGCGGCGGCGGGCGATCTGCGTGCAGCGCGCGAGGTCGACCGAGCGCAGCTCGATCGGCGGCCGAGCAAGCGCTCGGACGACCGCGGGCGCGTCGCCGGGATCGGTCAGCAGCCGCATCCAGGCGAGCAGGTCGCGCACCTCCGAGCGCTGGAAGAAGGCGGCCTCGCCGACCAGCCGGTGGCCGACGGCGCGCTCCTCCAGCGCGACCGCGACCGCCTGGCCCTCGCGTGCGATCGAGCGCACCAGCACCGCGATCCGCTCCGACGGGACGCCCTCGCGCGCGATCAGCCGCTCGACGTCGGCGGCGACGGCCTGCGCCTGCGCGCGCTCGTTGGCGGCGCGCCAGAAGACGACCTCGCCGCCGAGCGGTCCGTCGAGGCGCTTCTCGATCCGGTCCTCGAGCGGCTCGACGACGGCGGTGGCGGCGTCGAGCACGCGCTGCGGGCAGCGGAAGGAGTGCTCCAGCAGCACGACGCGCGCGTCGGGCAGCTCGGCCTGGAAGTCGCGCAGGTTCTTCGTCGCGGCGGCGCGGAAGCGCTGCAGCGCCTGGTCGTCGTCGCCGGCCGCGGTCAGGTTGCCGTGCTCGGAGGCGAGCAGCCGCAGCAGCAGCCCGTGCGCGAAGTTCGGCTCCTGAAGGTCGTCGACGAGCAGGTGGCGGTAGCGCGCCGCGACGCGCTGGCGCACCTGCGGATGCTCGCGCAGCAGCCGCAGCGCGCCGATCACGAGGTCGCCGGAGTCGAGCGCGCCCTGCTCGGCGAGCATGCGGTCGTGCGCGTGGTAGATCGCGGCGAACTCGCGCTCGCGCGCCCCCCTCGCGCGCTCCGCGTCGCTGGCGTCCTCGGCGACGCCGAGCGTCTCGGCCCACGCGGCGTACTCGCCCGGTCCGATCAGCTCGTCCTTGAGCCGGTCGATCCGGCGCACGAGGCTGGCGACGAGCGCGGCCGGGTTGCCGCGGAAGTCGTGGCGGCGGATCGTCAGCTCGTCGATCCGCTCCAGCAGCATCGCGAGCCGGTCGGCGCGCCCGACCGCGACCGCGAACGGATCGATCCCGCCCTCCAGCGCCTCCTCGCGCAGCAGCCGCGCGCAGAAGGCCTGCACGGTCATGACGGCCAGCTCCTCGTATGGCGCCTGGACGGCGTCCTCGACGTGGCGCCGCAGCGCGTCGGCCGCGCGCTCGGAGCGCGCCAGCGCCAGCACCGCCTCGGGCGCCTCCCCCTGCTCGACGAGCCAGGCGAAGCGGGCGACGAGCGTGCGCGTCTTGCCGCTCCCGGCGCCGCCGACGATCAGCAGCGGGCCGCCGCGGTGCGTGACGGCCGCACATTGCGCGGGGGAGAGACCGTCGAGCACGGACACCCTGCAAGTATGCCGCCGATGGATTCCACCGGCACGGCCCTCGACGCCGACTGGCTCACCGCCTGCCGTGCCGCCACCGCCTCGCTGCGCGCGATCCTGCGCCAGGCGCCGCGCACGCGCGAGCGCGCTGTGGAGACCGGTGAGCGCGGCGAGGGCGGCGACCGCACGCTCGTGATCGACCAGGCCGCCGAGGACGCCGTCTTCGCGCAGCTCGACACGCTGCACGCCGCCGGCCACCGCTTCACCGCCGTCTCGGAGGAGCGCGGCGAGGTCGACTACGGCGACCGCGGCGTGCGCGTCGTGATCGACCCGATCGACGGCTCGCTCAACGCCAAGCGGCTGATGCCGACGTGCGCGCTGTCGATCGCCGTCGCCGACGGCCCGACGATGGCCGACGTCGCCTTCGCCTTCGTGCACGACTTCGGCAGCGGCGAGGAGTGGCGCGCGACGCGCGGCGGCGGCGCCTTCCTCGACGACGTCGCGCTCGACCCGGCGCTGCCCGAGCGGCGCGGCGAGAGCGGCAAGCTGGAGCTGCTCGGGGTCGAGATCGCCGACCCGCGCTGGGTCGCCGTCTCGATCGAGCGGCTGGAGCAGGAGACCGAGCGGCTGCGCGTGCTCGGCGCGATCGCGGTCACGATGTGCCAGGTCGCGGCCGCGCGCCTCGACGCGATGGTCTCGCTCAGACGCTGCCGCGCGGTCGACGCCGCCGCCGCGCAGCTGATCGTGCGCGAAGCCGGCGGCCACGTCGCCTTCCCGCTCTGTCCGGGCGGTCCGCTGACCGCGCCGCTCGACGTCGCGCCCCACTCGCCGGTGCTCTGCGCGCGCTCGGAAGCGACGCTCGCAGCGCTCGCGACGGTCCCCGCCTGAGCGGTTCCCCCGGCAGCGGGGTGCCCGACGCTGGCATGATGGACGGGACATGATCGACTGGCCGCTCGTCCAACGGCTGGCGGCGTTCGTCGCCGGCCAGCCCGACACACCCGCTCCGAGACACGATCTCGACGCGCTCTCGCGCGAGAGCGCCGAGGCCGTGATCGCCTACACCGGCCTGCATCCGCGCAGCGAGCTGCCGACCGCCGAGCCGGTCGAGCGGGCCGAGTGGATCCGCGCGAACATCGCCTCGATGAGCGCGCTGCTCGATCCCGCGCTCAGACAGGTCGGCAGAAGAGTCGCGAAGCCGGCGAGACCGTTCGTCGAGCTGGCGACCGGCGCCGTGATGACGGCCGAGGTCGGCGTGATGCTCGGCTTCCTCTCCCAGCGCGTGCTCGGCCAGTACGAGATCGTGCTGCTCGACACGGCCTCGGCCGACCGGCCGCCGCGGCTGCTCTACGTCGCGCCCAATCTCGGCAACGCCGTCAGAGCGTTCAGAGCCGACGAGCGCGAGTTCCTCCACTGGGTCGCGCTGCACGAGGTCACGCACGCCGTTCAGTTCGCCGGCGTGCCGTGGCTGCAGGAGCACATGGCGGGGATGGTGCGCGAGCTGCTCGACAGCGCGCAGCTGAAGATCGACGCCAGACGGGCGCTGCGGCTGCCGCGCACCGACGACCTCAAGAAGCTCGTCGACGTCGTCCGCTCCGGCGATCTCGTGACGCTCGTCGCGAGCCCCGGCGAGAAGCAGACGATCGACGCGATGCAGGCGACGATGGCCGTGATCGAGGGCTACGCCGAGCACGTGATGGATGCCGTCGGCGAGCCCCTGCTGCCCGGCCTGCCGAGACTGCGCGAGGCGCTCGACAGACGCCGCCGCTCGCAGTCGGCCCCGGCGCGCCTGATGATGCGCCTGCTCGGCATGGAGATGAAGATGCGCCAGTACCAGCAGGGCAAGGTCTTCTGCGACGCGGTCGTGAAGGCCGGTGGGATCGAGGCGCTCAACCGCGTCTGGCGCGATCCGGCGTCGATGCCGACGCTGGCCGAGATCGAGGATCCGGCCGCCTGGCTGAAGCGAACGGACGTTCCTCCGGCGCTCACCGCCTGAACAGCCGTTCGCACAGCTCGCGGGTGTAACGACCGCGCGGGGCCGGGTTAGAAACAGGTGTTCGTCCGAACACCTGACCGCAAGGAGCCCGTTCCTCGATGGCCACGAACGACACGACTGCGAGACCGACCGCCGCCGCCCCGACCGCTGCAGCCGCCAGACCGGCCGCGAGCGCGACGAGAGCCGCGTCCAGACCGCGCAGAGCGGCCAGAGCGCGCAGAGCGCCGAGAGCGAGAGCGCGCAGAACGACGAGACGGTCGACCGCGAGACGGTCGACGACGGCGAAGCCGCGCACGACGGTCGGGACGACCCGCGAGCCGGTCGCCACGACGCCGATCGCGCAGGCGCAGCAGCTGGCCGAGCGTGTCGTGCTGATCCCGCTCGGGGTCGCCCTGGAGGCGCGTGACCGCGTCACCGGCGCCGTCGACACGATCGTCGCCAACTCGACCGACGCGCTCGACGGGATCGTCTCGGCGACCAGCTCGCGCAGAGCGCTCGACAGACAGCTGAAGAGATTCGAGCGGCGCGGCGGCAAGGCCCGCACCGAGCTGGAGCGCGAGGTGCGCAAGACGCGCACCCGCCTCGAGCGCGAGGTGCGTCACTCGCGCGTGCGCGCCGAGAGACAGGCGAGAGAGGCCCGTCGCGGCTTCGAGCACCAGCGCTCGGAGGCACGCAGAACGCTCGGCGCCAACGTCGAGACGCTGCAGAGCCGCGTCGCCCCGCTGCGCGACCGCGTCGAGCCGGTTCGCACCCGCGTCGAGAATGTGGTTCAGAACGGCGTCTCTGCGGGCAAGAAGTTCGTTGGGGAGGCTCAGGACCGCATCGCGAAGGTCGCCTGAGCCGCCACACGACTTCACCCGACAGCGTGCGGAGGGCGCTGACGGCAGGGGTTCGCCGGTCACACCGCCGGCGGATGACGCACCCTCTCCTCCCTCAACCGCCCGGGGCGCCCGAAACGGCGCCCCGGCGGCTTTATGGCTGACATCACAAGCCTGCCACAATGTGGGTCATGCCGACCCAAGACCAGATCCGCGAGGCGCTGCGCGCCGTCATCGACCCAGAGCTGCGCAAGGACATCGTGGAGCTTGAAATGGTTCGCTCGATCGATGTCCACGACAACGGCGTCGTCGACGTCATGGTCTCCCTGACGACCCCCGGCTGCCCGATCCGCAGCCACTTCCAGGACGGCGTCGCCAACGCCGTCAAGGCGCTCGACGGCGTCACGGGCGTCAACGTCAGCTTCGACGTGCTCTCCGACGACGAGAAGGGCAACCTCCAGCGCAAGCTCGGCCGCGGCGGGCCGCTGCCCTCGGGCGCGCTCGCGCAGGTCGCCAACGTCATCTGCGTCGGCTCCGGCAAGGGCGGCGTCGGCAAGTCGTCGGTCACCGCCAACCTCGCCGCGGCGCTGGCCGCCGAGGGCAAGACGGTCGGCGTGCTCGACGCCGACGTGTGGGGCTACTCGCAGCCGCGCATGTTCGGCCTCGGTGCTCAGCGCCCGAAGGTCAACGCCGAGCGGAGAATCGTGCCGCCCGAGGCGCACGAGGGCATCAAGGTGATGTCGATCGGCTTCTTCATCGAGGAGGACGCCGCCGTCGTCTGGCGTGGCCCGATGCTGCACAAGGCGCTGCAGCAGTTCCTCGAGGACGTCGACTGGGGCGCGCTCGACTACCTGCTCGTCGACCTGCCCCCGGGCACCGGCGACGTCGGCATGACGCTCGCCCAGCTGCTGCCCGACGCGAGATTCCTGCTCGTCACGACGCCGCAGGCGGTCGCGCAGAAGGTCGCGCGCCGCTCGGCCGAGATGGCCGGCAAGGTCAGACTCGAGATCACCGGCGTGGTCGAGAACATGTCCGGCTTCGTGACGCCCGGCAACGAGCGCTTCGAGATCTTCGGCGAGGGCGGCGGACAGCTGCTCGCCGACGAGCTGGGCGTCCCGCTGCTCGGAAAGGTGCCGCTGACGATGCCGCTGCGCGTCCAGGCCGACGCCGGCACGCCGCTCGTCGTCGCCGATCCCGACGATCCGGCCGCGCAGGCCGTCCGTCAGGTCGCCCGCGGCCTGATCGCCCAGACCCCGGTCGCGCTGCCGGTGATGCAGACGATCCCCGCCGCACCCCCGGCGCCGAGCCTCGACGTCATCCCGCCGAGACCGGTGGGCATGTCCTTGCCCATGGCCTGAGCGGGCGTGGCCGGCGCCTCGCCGCGACCACGGACTTCGTCCGCGGTGCCCGCGGCAGCCGCCTCGGCTTACGGGCTGGCGCCCGCGCACCTCGCGCGGCTTTGCCAGCCACGACGATCCATCCGGCTACGTCCCGCTCAGGACGTAGCCGGTGGGCCTACCGTCCGGCGTAGTACGCGGCGTTTCTCTCCGCGAAGTGGGTCCACTCGTCGGGGAGCTGGTCTTCGGCGAAGCAGGCGTCGACCGGGCAGGCCTCGACGCAGGCGTCGCAGTCGATGCACTCCTCCGGATCGATGAAGAGCATCTCGGCTCTGTCGTAGTCGGGCTCGTCCGGAGTCGGGTGGATGCAGTCGACCGGGCAGACCTCGACACACGAGGTGTCCTTCGCGCCGATGCAAGGCTCTGCGATCACGTAGGCCATGAGCGGTTCCCTCTTTGCAGCGTTGGTTGAAGCATGGAGCGCGAGGGATGATACGGCCGCGCGCGGGCGATCGCGGCGGGTGACGACATGTCAGATCTTGTCGAGCACCTCGCGCCGCTTGCGCGCGTGCTCCTCGACGCTCAGCAGCCCGGACGCGCGCAGGTCGTCGAGCTGGCGCAGTCTCGCGGCGATCGCGTCGCCGCCGGTCCGCTCCTTCGCGTTCGCCATCTGCGACAGCTGCGCGGCGAGCGTCCCGAGCTGTATCTCCTTCGGCGTGCTGGAGCCGCCGGCGCTCATCGCCGCGCCGCCGGACTGCTTCGCGGCGCGCACCGCCGCGAGCGATCTGCTGAGGTCGCCGCCGTTGGCGGCGAGCACGGCGTCGCTCTGCGCGCGCACCTGCGATCCGCTCACGCGGCTGCCCATCGTCGCGATCCCCGCGAGCACGAAGAAGGCGCCGATCGCGAGCGCGGGCGCGGCGATGCCGGCGCCGATGATCTCGGTCGTGTCGGTGCTGGGCGCCTCGCCGACCGCCGACCACAGCCCCGCCCCGCCGGCCGCGACGATCGCCAGCCCGATCGCGAGCAGGCCGAGGTGGGAGCTGCGCGGCTTCGTGCGGCCGGCGAAGATCGCGGAGGCGAGCGGGATCGCGACGAAGATGCAGACGGCGATCGCGATCGCGAAGCCCTCGGCTCTCACCTCGCACGCGAGCGTCTCGTCGGCCGGGGTGCAGAGGCTGACGCGCGTCAGCGCCCACGTGCACCACGCCACGACCGTGACGGCGGCCGACGCCAGCACGATTCCCAGCAGCGCGCGGATCCAGTACCTCATGGCAGGCACTCCTGGATCTTGGCGCCGTCGTTGCCGGCGCGGCGAATGCAGTCGTTGAGGCGCTGCGCGTCGGCGCCGGTGAGCGTCGTCGTCGTGCCGTTGCGTCTGACCGTCACCGAGCTGGAGCTGGTCGTGGTGGTGCCCGGCTTCTCGCCCGGCCGCCAGACCTTGCGGCCGTCGAGCTGCGCGATCCAGTGGGTGTTGCGCTGCGCGACGCCTCTGAAGAACAGCGACCACTCGACGTCGCCGGATATCAGCGGCGTGCTCATCACGAGGTAGTCGAGCTTGCGGGCCGGAAAGCCGCCCTGGCGGGAGGCCCGAGCGACCGCCTGCGATGGCGCGGTCGCCGGGATGCGCGCGAGCGACATCCCTCTGTGCGAGCCGGCCTGGCCGGCGTCGCGGGTGCTGGCGCGCAGCTCGTCGTCGACGTCGACGATGCGCTGGGCGCCGTTGCGCGTGCGCGTGAAGGCGTTGATGCGATCGTGCGCGACGCGCAGCATCCGCACGCCCTCGCCCGGCCGCAGCTCCTGTTCGACCGCCCACAGCGCGCGCTCGAAGCCGTTGGGCCGCACGAGGTCGAAGCGGCGCGGCTCCGGCGCCGGGTCGTCGTCGGAGCCGGACTGGCCGGGACCGTCATCGCCGTTCTCGCCGCGCTCGGCGCCGGCGGGACGCTCGCCGCCGGCCTGCGCGGCGTTCTCGGTCGCGTCGCGCTCGGCGAGGTAGATCGCCGCGCCCGCGCCGCCGAGCGACAGCACGAGCAGCAGCAGCACGAGACCGGCGTTGCCGCGCCGCCGGGCGCGGCCGCCGCCGGGCACCTGCGCCAGCGGCGTCGCGGAGACGTTGCCGGCAGCGTCATGCGACTTCGGGGAGCTGCCGCTCGTCACGCGCGTGGAGCCGCGCTCGGCGGCCTCCTTCAGCGCCGCGAACGGATCGTCGTCGTCCTGCTTGCCGCCGAACATGGGGGCGATTCAACCACGCCGCGCGGCAGTCATGCGGCCGCTGCGGCTTCGGGGCGCCGATCGGCCCAGGGCCGCGCCGCCTCCAGCTGCGCCGCGAGCGCCAGCAGCGGGCCCTCCTGCGCCGGCCGGCCGAAGAAGTGGACGCCGGTCGGCAGGCCGTCCGCGCCGTGGCAGAGCGGGACCGAGATCGCCGGCTGGCCGGTCACGTTCGCGATCGACGTGAAGGGCGTGAACTCGCCGGAGCGGCGGAAGGTCGCGGCCGGGTCGGGGGCGGCGCCGCTGAGCGTGCCGATCGGGACCGGCCGCTGCGCCAGCGACGGCGTCAGCACCGCGTCGTAGGCGGCGGTCGCCGTCACGAGCGTGCGCGCGAGCGCCTGCAGCTGGCCGATCGCGGCGATGTAGTGGGCGGAGCCGAGTCTCTGCGCCCGCTCCCACAGCAGCCAGCTGAGCGCCTCCATGTCGTCGGCGGCCGGCTCCCTGCCGGCGATCGTGCCGGCGAAGACGATCCCGGCGGCGACGGCCGGGCCGAAGGCGGCGCCGAACAGGTCGAGCAGGCCGGGGACGGCCCACGGCGGGTCGATCTCCTCGACCTCGTGGCCCAGCTCGCGCAGCAGCGCGACCGCCTCCTCGACGGCCTGCACCGCCAGCGGGTCGATCTCCGTCTCGGTCAGCGGCGGCTTCATCGTCACGCCGATCCGCAGCCTCCCGGGCGCGCGCGCCGCGGTCTGCGCGAACGGCTCCGACGGCGGCGGCGCCCACGAGGCGTCGCCCGGCGCCGGGCCGGCGAGCAGGTCGAGCAGCGCCGCGCTCTCGGCGACCGTGCGCGTCAGCACGCCGTCGGTGACGAGGAACGACTCGCCCTCGATCGGCGCCAGCGTGATCCGCCCGCGCGAGGGCTTCAGCCCGACCAGGCCGCAGCAGGCCGCGGGGATGCGGATCGAGCCGCCGCCGTCGTTGCCGTGCGCGATCGGGACCATGCCGGCCGCGACCGCCGCCCCGGCGCCGCCGGAGGAGCCGCCGGGCGTGCGCGAGAGGTCCCACGGGTTGCGCGTCGGGCCGTTGCGGACCGACTCTGTGCTCGGCAGGATCCCGAACTCCGGCAGCGCCGTCTTGCCGACGATCACGAAGCCGGCGGCGCGCAGCCGCTGCACGAAGACGGCGTCGAACGGCGGCACGACCCCCTGGATCAGCTTCGCGCCCATCGTGATCGGCATCCCGGCGACCGGGCGGTTGTCCTTGATCGCGATCGGCACGCCGGCGAACGGGCGCGGGTCGTCGGCCTTGATCGCGCCCGCGGTCGCCAGCGCGCCCTCGGCGTCGACGTGGGTGAAGGCGTTGATCTCGCCGTCGAGCGCTTCGATCCGCTCCAGCGAGGCGCCGACCAGCTCGCTCGCGCTGATCTCGCCCGTGCGCACGAGCGCGGCGAGTTCGTGGACGGGGCGGAAGAGGAGGTCGTGCACAGGTCGTTCCTTCGCGTCGGCGGCGGGCTGGCCCCTGGGCAGCCTAGGGACTCGCGCGCGCTAACGTGACGGGCGCATCGCATCGGGCCCCGACTCGTCAGAGGGAGACGTTCATGAGCGCCACCGACACCGACGTCCAGTCCGGCCTCGAGGGCGTCGTCGCCTTCGCGACCGAGATCGCCGAGCCGGACAAGGAGGGCGGGGCGCTGCGCTACCGCGGCGTCGACATCGAGGAGCTGGTCGGCGCCGTCCCGTTCGAGCAGGTCTGGGGCCTGCTGGTGGACGGCAGGTTCGAGCCGGGCCTGCCGCCGGCCGAGCCGCACGCGCTGTCGGTCCGCTCCGGCGACCCGCGCGTCGACGTGCAGTCGGCGCTGGCGATGCTCGCGCCCGAGTGGGGCTTCGGCGCGATCATCGACATCTCCGACGAGGAGGCGCGCGACCAGCT
>DATIOB010000439.1:0-2461 GCA_035473605.1 Conexibacter sp. | reverse complement strand
CTATCAGTTGCCAGAAATCCAGGACGTCGCTGATTACGTCGGCGACTCGCTCGGCCTGTCCCAGCAGGCGGCCAAGGCTGACTCGGACACGATCGTGTTCTGCGGCGTCCACTTCATGGCCGAGACCGCCTCGGTCCTCTGTCCCGAGAAGCGCGTGCTGATCCCCGACGTCGACGCCGGCTGCTCGCTGGCCGACTCGATCACCGCCGACCAGCTGCGCGGCTGGAAGGCCAAGCACCCCGGCGCGATCGTCGTCATGTACGTCAACACGACCGCCGAGGTGAAGGCGGAGACCGACTACTGCGTGACCTCGTCGAACGCGGTCAGAGTGGTCGAGCACATCCTCCGCGAGCACGGTCCGGAGACGGAGATCCTGTTCGGCCCGGACATGTTCCTCGGCGCCTACGTCGAGAAGCGGATCGGCCGTCCGATGCACGTCTGGGACGGCGAGTGCCACGTCCACGCCGGCATCCGCCCGGACGACATCACGGCGGTGCGCGCCGCCCACCCCGGCGCCGACTTCCTGATCCACCCCGAGTGCGGCTGCTCGACGAGCGTGATGGAGTACGTCGCCGCCGGCGACGTCGACGCCAGCGGCGTGCACATGCTCTCGACCGGCGGGATGCTGACGTACGCCCAGCAGCACCGCGGCTCGGACACGCCGGTGATCGTCGCGACCGAGACCGGCATGCTGCACCCGCTGCGCGAGGCGGCGCCCGACCTCGAGTTCATCGCCGCGAACGAGCGCGCCAGCTGCAAGTACATGAAGATGATCACGCTGCCGAAGCTGCGTGAGTCGCTGCGCGAGAACCGCACCGAGGTGAAGGTGCCGGAGGCGGTCGCCGAGCGCGCCCGCATCCCGATCGAGCGCATGGTCGCGATCAACGCCTGACATCTGCCGCACTTTCGTCGCAGTCCGGCCCTTTCGCCGTCACAGGGGCCGCTGCGACGCTGCGGCGATGGAACAGACGATCAGAATCGAGCCGCCCGACTGGGGCCCGCTCGAGCAGGCACTGCCGGACGCGTGGCTCGACGGCTGGATGTTCATGGCCTTCTTCCCGCATCCTGACGGCGGCCCGGAGTTGCGCGCCTACAAGCATCAGATCACCCGCCGCTACCTGCACCTGCGGATCACCGCGGGCGGGCTGGAGGCATGGCGTTACACGGGCAACGAGAGCTACGCCGCCGCGAAGCTGATCGAGGAGGTCGAGGACGCCTACGCGACGATCGAGCGGCTCGGCTACACGCGCTCGATGGAGCCGCTCAGGGACTGGGACGAGCTTCCAGCAGACGGCTCAGGAGACGCGTCAGCTCCGCTCGCTCCGGAGCGCTGAGGGGCTCCAGCAGCCGCTCCTGCGCGGTGCTGACGCGGGCGTCGAGCCGCGCCAGCGCCGCGGCGCCGGCCTCCGTCGCCGTGACGACGTTGCGGCGGCGGTCGCCGGGGTCTCGCTCGCGCGCGATCAGGCCGTCGGCTTCGAGGTCCGCGACGACGGCGGCCATGTCGCTGCGGTCGATCCCGAGCCGGCGGCCGAGGGCGGCCTGGCTGGCCGGCCCCGACTCGGCGAGCGCGAGCAGCACGGTGAAGTGGTGCTTGCGCACGCCCTCCTGAGCGAAAGCGGCGCCGACATGTCCGTTGGCGGCGATCGCGGCGCGGTTGAGCAGCCAGCTCGGCAGTTCTCGCAGCCGCTCCGGAGGCTGTTCGGGCTCGTCCACGAGAGAACCGTAGCGGTTCGTTGGCCAAACCAACGCTTCGTGGTATGTTGGCCATATCAACGTTGGTTAGGCCAACGATTATTCGAGGAGCAGATCATGGCCGTCCACGCATCACTCGACACGGCGCTCGCGGCACTCACCGACCGCGTCGAGCTGGAGACGCTCGTCAGTCGTCTCGGCCGCTGGCTCGACGACGGGCAGGACGCGCAGCAGGCGCGTGAGCTGCTCAGCGAGCAGGTCACTGTCAGCACCCTCGGCGGCACCGCCGCGGGGATCGACGCCGTCGTCGCGCAGGCGCGCCGCAACCACGCCGTCACGACGCAGCACCTGATCACCAACCCGCTGATCGAGCTCGCCGGCGACCGCGCCGAGATCACCGCCAACCTGCTCGTCGTCTTCGCCGACGGGGAGCCCATCGCCGTCGGCCCGCGCGCCGTCGAGCTGCCGACCCTCGGCCGCGCGCTCGGCGAGCGCTACCGCTTCGAGGCGGTCCGCACCGGCGACGGCTGGCGGCTGGCGCGGATCGAGATCGAGGCGCGCTGGCTGGCAGGTTCGATACCCGTGTGAGACCCGCGCGCTACTGACGACCCGTCACCTGTCTGGCACCGTGCCCGGCGGGTCGCCCGGCGCGCCGCGCCGTGGCACGAGTTCAGAGGAGACATGCGATGGGGACGAGCTGGAGACGCAGGAGCCGGACGGCGGCGGTCGCGGCGGCGACCGCGGCGGCGCTGTTGGCCGCCGCGCCAGC
>DATIOB010000438.1:0-13164 GCA_035473605.1 Conexibacter sp. | reverse complement strand
CACAACAACGCCTACACGATCGTGCGCGCGCCGACGCACGAGCTGGCGGAGGAGGACTGGGATCGCATGATCGACGTCTGCCTCAAGCAGGTCTTCCTGTCGGTCAAGACGTGCATGCCGGCGCTGCTGGAGCGCTCGGGGACGCTCGTCAACACCTCCTCGATCCACGCGCTGATCGGCTTCGCGCAGCAGGCCGGCTACGACGCCGCGAAGGGCGGGGTGAGCGCGCTGACACGCCAGCTCGCCGTCGAGTACGGTCCTCGCGTGCGAGTCAACGCGGTGCTTCCGGGCGCGATCGAGACACGCGCGTGGGACGGTGTCGAGACGGCCGGGCGGGAGGCGTTCGCGCAGCTCACGCCGGCCCGCCGCTTCGGCACGCCCGAGGAGGTCGCGGCCGCCGTCTGCTTCCTCGCCTCCGACGACGCCGCGTACATCACCGGCCAGGAGCTGGTGGTCGACGGCGGGCTCGGGATCATGCGATGAGGGCGCTTGCGACCGGGCTCGCGTGGCCGGAGGGGCCGGCGCTGCTGCCGGACGGGCGCGTCGCCTTCGTGGAGACGTACGCGAGCCGCATATCGACCTGGTCGCCGGCCGGCGGCCGGCGCCTCCTGGCCGACACCGGCGGCGGGCCCAACGCCGTCGCGCTCGGCGCCGACGACTGCCTCTACCTGTGCCAGAACGGCGGCGTCGTCGGCCCGTGGCGGGCGCCGCAGCAGCGGCGGCCGAGCATCGAGCGGGTGACGCTCGACGGCGCCGTCGAGACGCTCGTGACCGAGGTCGGCGGAGAGCCGCTGCTGGCGCCCAACGACCTCGCCTTCGACGCCGCAGGTCGGCTCTGGTTCACCGATCCCGGACGCTACGACGCGCAGACGCGCCCGGACAGCGGCCGCGTCGTCGCGCTCGCCGCCGACGGCAGGCCGGAGGTCGTCCTCGACGTCGGCCCGGTCTACCCGAACGGGATCGTCGCGGAGGCCGACGGCGCGGTCGTCTGGGTCGAGTCCTACACGCGCGCGGTGCGGCGCCGCCGGCCCGACGGGGAGGTCGAGCTGCTGGCCGTGCTCGACGACGGCCACGTGCCGGACGGGCTCGCCGTCGCCGCCGACGGCTCGCTGTGGGTGACGAGCGTGACCTCGGGCGGGATCGACGTCCTCGACGCGCGCGGCGGCGTCCGCTTCGTCGCCGTCGGCGCGGTGCCGACCAACTGCGCCTTCGCCGGCTCGACGCTGTACGTGACCGACGGCGGACGGCCCGGCGAGGGCGAGACGGCGGAGGCGAGCGGGGCGCTGTGGGCGCTCGAGACGGGCGTCGCCGGCGCGGCGCCGTTCCGCGGCGTCGTGGCGGTCGGCCGATGAGCGCGCTCTCGCCGCTCGACGCGACGCCCGCGAGGGCGTCCGCGGCGACTTCCGCGACGACGCCCGACTCCGCGCTCGTCGAGCTGCGCTGGGCGACGGCGCGGCTGCCGCTGCCGCGCGCGCTGCAGGCTGGCGCGCTGGTGATCGAGTCGCGCGAGTACTGCTGCGTGCGCGCGACGCTCGCCTGCGGCAGCGCCGGCGAGGCGTTCGTGATGACGCGCGGGCTCGACGTCGGCGGGGCGCTCGACGCGCTCTTCGCCGCACGCGCGCTCGGCGGCCGCCCGGGGCAGCTCGACGACCTCCGCAGCGCCGTGCGCAACATCGGCTGGGACGGCGCGATCTCGCGCGCCGCCTCGGCGATTCGCCTGGCGGCGCTCGACGCCGCGGCGCGCGCGGCCGAGCAGCCGGTCTGGCGGCTGCTCGGGGCCGCGGCCGCGCCGTCGGCGCCGGCGATCGCCGTCGTCGGCTACGCGACGCCGGGCGAAGACCCGGGCGCCGCCGACGTGCGCGGCGCGCAGGAGGCGGTCGCGGCCGGCGCGCGGACGCTGAAGCTGATGGGCGGCAGCGGCACGCCCGACGACGACCTGCGGCGGTTGCGGCGGGTGCGCGAGGCGGTCGGCGCGGAGGTCGCGCTGGCGCTCGACGTCAACGGCGCCTGGCCGCTGGCCGTCGCGCACGCCGCGCTGCCGCGGCTGGCCGCTGCCGGCGTCGTGCTGGTCGAGGAGCCGTGGGCCTACGAGCACGGGCTGCGCGGCTTCGACGGGCTGCCGCAGGAGCGGCCGCAGCTCGCCTTCGGCGAGATCAGCTCCTCGATCGTGGAGCTGGAGGCGCTCGCGCGCAGCGGCTGCGTCGAGCACCTGCGCGCCGACGCGACGCTGACCGGCGGGGCCGAGTCGTGGCGGGAGCTGGCGGCGGCGTTCGCGCAGCCGGGCGTCGCGCTCTTCCCGCACTTCTGGCCGCAGCTGCACCGCCACCTGCTGGCGCTCGCGCCGAGAACGTCGTACCTGGAGTGCTCGCTCGGCGACGGCGACGAGTTCGCGCTCGGCACGTTCGTCGGGCCGGCGGTCGGGCTCGACGCCGCCGGGCGGATCGCGGCTCCCGAGGAGCCTGGCTTCGGCTTCGCGCTCGACTGGGAGCGGATCGCCCGCCACGCCGACAGCGAGCCGCGCCGGCGCGGCATCGACGAGAGGAGCTGAGATGGCCACCGTGCTGATCACGGGAGGCGCCAAGGGGATCGGCCTCGGCGCCGCGGAGCGCTTCGCGCGCGACGGCTGGACCCCGGTCCTGGCCGACTTCGACGGCGAGCTGGCGGCCGCCGAGGCGGAGCGGCTGGGCGGCGACCACGTCGCCGTCGACGTGACCGACCGCGATGGCCAGTTCGCCGCCTTCGCCGACGTCGCGCGGCGGCACGGCGCGATCGACGCGCTCGTCACCTGCGCGGGGCTGACGATCCAGGGCCCGTCGCACGACCTGCCCGAGGCGTCGTGGCGGACGGTCCTCGACGTCGACCTGACGGGGACGTTCTTCTCCTGCCAGGCGGCCGTCGAGCACATGCCGCAGGGATCGGCGATCGTCACGATCGCCTCGATCGCCGCGCTGCGCGGGATGCCGGCGCGGGCCGCCTACGTCGCCGCGAAGGCCGGCGTCGTCGGGCTGACGAAGGCGCTGGCCGCCGAGTGGAGCGAGCGCGGCGTGCGCGTCAACGCCGTCGCGCCGGGCTGGGTCGACACGCCGTTCCTGCGCGACGCCGCCGAGCGCGGCTACGTCGACCTCGACGTGCTCGCGCAGCGGCCGCCGCTGCGGCGGCTGGCGGAGGTCGGCGAGATCGCCGACGTGATCGCGTTCCTGGCGATGGCGGAGGCGAGATACGTCACCGGGCAGACGGTCTACGTGGACGGAGGCTGGTCGTGGGCGATGTGAGCGGCTGGGAGCGGGTCGAGCTGGGCGACGGCGAGCTGCGCGCGGTCGTGCTGCCCGGGCGCGGCGGCGACGTGCTGTCGCTGCGGCACGCGCCCAGCGGCGCGGAGCTGCTGTGGCAGGCGCCGTGGGAGGGCCGCCGCGGTCCGGCGGTGCCGGCCGGCGCCGACTTCCACGACTGGTACCTCGGCGGCTGGCAGGACCTCTTCCCCAACGGCGGGGCGCCCGGCGTCGTCGACGGCGTCGCGCACGAGCAGCACGGCGAGTCGTGGCGGCGGGCGTGGGCGGTGGAGCGCGACGGCGCCGCGCTCGAGCTGTCGGTCGCGCTGGAGACGCTGCCGCTGCGCGCGCGCAAGCGGATCGAGGTCGCGGGCGCGACGCTGCGGATCCGCGAGCAGGTCGCCAACTCCGGCGCGACGGCGGTGCGGATGATGTGGGGCCACCATCCCGCCTTCGGCGGCACGTTGGTCGAGCGCGGCTGCCGCGTCGACCTGCCCGGCGGGCGGACCGAGTGCTTCGGCGCCGAGGTCGACACGAGCGCGCGCCTGGCGAGCCACGGCGAGGGACGCTGGCCGTCGATCCCCGGTCGCGACGGGGAGACGGTCGACCTCAGCGTCGTGCCCGGCCCCGAGAGCCGCTCGCACGACGTCTGCCTGATCGGCGAGCTGCCGGCCGGCTGGTACGCCGTGCGCAACCCGGCGCGCGGGCTCGGGGTCGCGCTGCGCTTCCCGCGCGAGCTGTTCAGATGGCTGTGGATGTGGCAGCCGTTCGGCGGCGCGACCGGCGAGCCGTTCTCGCGCGGCACCTACGCGCTGGCGCTGGAGCCGTGGACGAGCCCGCCGTCGCTGGAGGCGGCGGCACGGCGCGGGGAGGAGGTGCTGCTGGCGGCCGGCGAGCGCTTGGAGGCCGAGCTGGAGCTGACCGTCTTCGCCGCTGACGAGCGCGCGGTCGTCGACGTCGGCCCCGGCGGCGCGATCGCCTTCGGCTGAGCGGCTGGGCGGCTACGCGCTGCCGGGCGGCGGCGCGCAGCTCGGCCGCGCGACGAACTCGGTCGGCAGCAGCACCACGCTCGGCTCGACGTCGGGCGAGGTGCGCAGGCCGGTCTCCGGATCCTCCTCCTGCGCGGCGAACTGGCTCAGCAGCAGCTCGGCGGCGCGACGGCCCAGCTCGCGCGTGTCGCGTCGCACGACGGCGATCGGCGGCTGGTACAGCTCGGTCACGGAGATCTCGTCGCAGCTGACGAGCGAGATGTCGGCGCCGACGCGCAGCCCGCGCTGCTGCAGCTCAGCGAGCGCGCCGTTGAGCAGCTGGTTGCCGCCGGCCACCAGCGCGGTCGCCGGCTCGGCGGCGTCGAGCAGCGTCTGCGTCGCGGCGCGGCCGTGGCGCGGTTCGAGCTGGCCTTCGACGACGGCGTAGGTCGGCGCCAGCGAGCGCTCCTCGTAGGCGCTCTTGAGCCCCTCCAGCCGTTCGCGCGAGAAGCGCATCGGCTGGCCCAGGATCAGGCCGATGCGACGGTGGCCGAGGTCGAGCAGGTGGCCGACGGCGTCGCGCATGCCGCTGCGGTGGTCGGAGAGGATCGCGTTCGCGCGCCGCGCCGCGCCGTTGTGCAGCTCGCGGTCCATCAGCACGATCGGCGTCGTGGTCGCCGCCAGCAGCGCCAGCGTCTGCGGATCGTCCTCGGCGGCGAGCGACAGCAGCAGACCGTCGACGCGGCGCTGCTGGAAGAGGCGGATGTGGCGCGTGTCCAGCGCCGGGTCGTTCTCCGAGTTGGTCAGCAGCATCGAGTAGCCGGCGTCGCGCAGCGTCGTCTCGGCGCCGAGCGCGATCTGCGACTGCAGCGGGTTGGAGATGTCGCCGACGACGAAGCCGACCGAGCGCGTCTCCTTGCGCCGCAGCGACTGCGCGAGCAGGTCGGGCTGGTAGCCGAGCGCGTCGACGGCCGCCATCACGCGCGCGCGCATCGCCGGGCTGACGTCGGGGTGGCCGGAGAGGACGCGCGAGACCGACGACATCGCCACGCCGGCCAGGTCGGCCACCTCTCGCATGTTCGTTCGCGTCTGCGCCATCTAGCGGGCGATCCTACGGCTTCCGCGCCGCCGGCCAGCCGGTGACGGCTGCGGGCGGTGAAATCTTCGCGCGTTCTGCGGCATCTCCCGGTAAGGTTACTGGAAACGATTGTTGCAAGCTGCACAGGAGGAGATCGCATTGACCTCGGAGACGACGTCCCCGGCGCTCGACCAGGACGTCCAGCTGGAGATGCTGCGCGCGATGCACGAGATCCGCTTCTTCGAGGACGCCTGTCACCGGCTGTTCGCGAGCGGCGCGGTGCGCGGCACGACCCACCTCTGCCAGGGGCAGGAGGCCGTCAACGTCGGCGCGCTGCACGCGCTGCGCGCGGACGACCAGATGACCTGCACCTACCGCGGGCACGGCGCCGTGCTGGCGAAGGGCGTCGCGCTCGACAGGTCGTTCGGTGAGATCCTCGGCAAGGCCGACGGCCTCTGCGGCGGCAAGGGCGGATCGATGCACCTGACCGACGTCGCGCGCGGCGCGCTCGGCTCGTTCGCGATCGTCGGCGGCCACCTGCCGGTCTCCGTCGGCGTCGCGTTCGCCGCCAGATACCGCGGCACCGACGAGATCAGCGTCTGCTTCTTCGGCGACGGCTCGACCAACATCGGCGCCTTCCACGAGTCGCTCAACCTCGCCTCGGTGTGGAGACTGCCGGTCCTCTTCGTCTGCGAGAACAACCTCTACGGCGAGTACTCGCCGCTGCACACGACGACGCCGATCGAGGTGCTCGCCGACCGCGCCGCCGCCTACGGCATGCCGGGCGTCCGGATCGACGGCAACGACGTGCTGGAGGTGCACGCGACCGTCACCGCCGCGGCCGCGCGCGCCCGCGCCGGGGAGGGGCCGACGCTGATCGAGGCGATGACCTACCGGCAGAAGGGCCACTCGCGCGCCGACCCGGCGAAGTACCGCCCCGACGGCGAGCTGGAGGCGTGGCTGGCACGCGACCCGATCGTGCTGCACGAGCGCGCGCTCGCCGCCGACGGCGTCGCGCAGGAGCAGCTCGACGCGATCAGAGCCGCCGCCGAGCGGGCTGTCGAGGAGGCGCTGGAACGGGCGCAGTCGTGGTCAGAGCCCGCCGTCGAGACGCGACTGGAGCACGTCTGGGCATGACCGTCGTGACCTACAGACAGGCGATCACGCGCGGCATCGCCGACGCGCTGTCCGCCGACGACGACGTCTTCCTCTTCGGCGAGGACGTCGCGCGCGCCGGCGGCGCCTTCAAGACGACCGACGGGATCTGGGAGCAGTTCGGCGACGCGCGCGTGCTCGACACGCCGATCTCCGAGCAGGCGATCGTCGGGACGGCGATCGGCGCGGCGATCCGCGGCCTGCGGCCGCTGGCCGAGGTGATGTTCGCCGACTTCGCCGCCGTCTGCTTCGACGGGATCGTCAACGAGCTGGCGAAGTACCGCTACATGACGGGCGGGCAGGTGACCTGCCCGGTCACGATCCACATGGCCAACGGCGCCGGCACCGGCTTCGGTGCCCAGCATTCGCAGCCGGCCGAGAACTGGTTCCTCAACACGCCGGGCCTGAAGGTCGTCGTGCCGGCGACGGTGACCGACGCCTACGCGCTGATGCGCGCCGCCGTCGAGGACGACGACCCCGTCCTCTACTTCGAGCACAAGGGGCTCTTCGGGATGAGAGGCGAGCTGCCCGACGACGTGCCGCGGGTCGAGCTGGGCGTCGCCGAGACCGTGCGCTCCGGCGAGCACGTGACGGTCGTCGCGACGCAGCAGATGCGCCACCGCGCGCTGGCCGCCGCCGAGCAGCTGGCCGAGGAGGGGGTCGAGGTCGAGCTGATCGACCCGCGCACGCTCGTGCCGTTCGACCATGCGACCGTGCGCGCCTCGCTCGAGCGCACCAACCGGCTGCTGGTCGTGCAGGAGGGGTCGGCCGGCGGCTCGTGGGGCGGCACGCTGATCACGCACGTGCTGCAGGAGGGCTTCGAGCTGCTCGACGCGCCGCCGCTGCTTGTCTGCTCCGACGAGACGCCGGTCCCGTACGCGGGGCCGCTGGAGGCGGCGTGGCTGCCGACCGTCGAGCGGATTGCCGACGCGATCCGGCGCACGGCGCGCTACTGAGGTCGCGGCGATGGCCGACTGGCTGGTCGAGATCGACGTGCGGCTGCCGCCGGAGCTGGACCCGGCGCGCCGCGCGGAGCTGCTGGAGGCCGAGCGCGTGCGCGGCCGCGAGCTGCTCGCGGAGGGCAGCCTGCGCGAGATCTGGCGGCTGCCCGGGCGCAGCGCGAACGTCGGCGTCTGGCGCGCCGAGGACGCGACCGCGCTGCACGCCGCGATCGCGTCGCTGCCGTGCCACCCCTGGATGCAGGTGCGCGTGACCGCGCTCGCGCTCCATCCGCTGCGGGGCGGCTGAGGGGGACGGGCGTGCGGTCGCCTCGAGGGTCGAGGTGGCCGCGCGCCCGGTCAGTCCGGCAGTCGCGCCGCGCGCATGTCGACGCGCTGGCCACGGAAGGGGACGCCCTCGGCCTCCAGCAGCGCGCGCTGGCGGTCGCCTTTCGCGAGCGAGCCGTCGGCGCGCACGACCCGGTGCCAGGGGACGGTCGGATCGCTCAGCTCGGACAGCACCATGCCGGCGAAGCGCGGCGCGCCGGGTGAGACGTCGCCGTAGGAGCGCACGAACCCTTCGGGGATCGCGCGCACGCGCTGCAGCACGAGGGCGGCGCGGGAGACGGCCGATCGTGTCATCACGGGGAGGCTATCGCGTGCGCTGAAAGGCGCGGGAGGCGGGCGGGACGGCGATCTGCGGATGGCCGGAGATCTATCTCGACTAAATCGGTCGAGAAACGTGATACAGTGCCCCGCGGATGGCAAATAGGGCAAAACCGACCGGCATTCAGATCAATCGAGGGAGCAGTACCGGGGACGCCTCGAAAGCGTGGTCGGTGACGGAGCGTGCGGCGGGCGTCGCGAACGCTCCTGGGGTGTCCGGGGACACCCCAGCCCTGCCATCCGACTACTTCTTCGCGCGCGGCCCGCGCGCGAGCGCCGACGGCGGGGCGGCGGCCGGCCCGCGCGCGAGCGACAACGCGACCGCGCTGCACGCGCGCAGCGAGGGCGCCGCGACGCGGCTGGTCGGCCTGCTCTGGACCGACGCCTACCAGGCCGTGCTCGCGCTGCCCGGTTCCGGGATCGGCGAGCCGGCGCAGCTGGCCGGCCGCCGCCTCGGCCTGCCGGCCCATGACGAGCGGTTCGCGCTCGACCTGCGGCGCGTCGCCGCCAGCCGCGGCTTCCACTCCGCCACGGCGCTCTCCTGTCTCTTCTCCGACGAGTACGACGAGGTCGACGTCGAGATCGACGACCGCGTGCGCGACGAGCCGTATGCGAGCGAGGGCGCGGCGCTGCTGCGGGGCGAGGTCGACGCGATCTATGTCGCCGGCGCCGCCGGCCGCGCGCTCGCGCGCCGCATCGGGGCCGTCGAGGTCGTCGCGCTCGGCGCCCATCTCGACCCGATGGTGCGCGTCAACGTCGCCACGCCGCTGGCGCTGACCGCCACGCAGGCGCAGCTCGACCACGATCCCGGCGCCGTCGCGCGGTGGCTGGCGACGCAGGAGGGGGCCGCCCTCGACGTGCGCAACCTCGCCGCGCTGACCGCCCAGAAGGACTGGCTGCGGACGTACGGCTTCCTCGCCGGCGACGTCGATGTCGCCACCTGGATCGAGCCGGGCCCGCTCGCCGCGGCCCGGTCGCTCTGAGTCGTTCCTACCGCTCGCCCGGCAGCTTGATCGGGTACATCCCGACCGGCCGGTCGAGGTCGAGCGCGGTCTCGACGATGCGGCGCTGCTCGGCGGCGTGCGCGGCCGGGTAGCCCTCCGCCGTCGAGGCCCGCTCGGGGCGTCCGATGTAGCCGAAGTTCAGCTCGCGCGGGAGGATCTGCATCAGCCGCGGGGACATGTGCGCGCGGGCGCCCATGTTGCGCGGCTCCTCCTGCAGCCAGACGACCTCTCTGAGGTTCGGGTAGCGCCCGACCAGCTCGAGCACCTGCGCCTGCGGGAAGGGATACAGCAGCTCGACGCGGCCGATCGCGATCTCTTCCTTGTTGGCGCGCAGGTCGCTGCCGACGAGGTCGTAGTAGACCTTGCCGGTGCAGAGGATCAGACGCGTGACCTTCTGCTCGTCGACGCGCGGCTCCGCAAGCACGGGGTAGAACTGCGTGTCCGACAGGTGCTCGATGCGGTTGGTCGCCTGCGGCAGGCGCAGCAGCGACTTCGGCGTCATCACGATCAGCGGGCGCTGCTTGGCGATCTTCGCCTGGCGGCGCAGCAGGTGGAAGTACTGCGCCGGCGTCGACGGGTAGGCGACGCGGATGTTGCCCTCGGCCGCGAGCTGGAGGAAGCGCTCCAGGCGCGCGGAGGAGTGCTCCGGGCCCGAGCCCTCGTAGGCGTGCGGCAGCAGCAGCGTCAGGCGGCTGCTCTGGCCCCACTTCGCCAGGCCCGAGACGATGAACTGGTCGATGATCACCTGGGCGCCGTTGGCGAAGTCGCCGAACTGGCCCTCCCACAGCACGAGCGTCTCCGGACCCTCCTGCGAGTAGCCGTACTCGAAGCCGAGCGCGGCCATCTCGGAGAGCGGCGAGTTGTGCAGCTCCATCGGCGCGAGCGCCTCCGGCAGGTTCTGGATCGGGCAGTACTCCTGACCGGTCTTCGGGTCGTGCAGCACCAGGTGGCGCTGGGAGAAGGTGCCGCGCTCGGCGTCCTGGCCGGTGAGGCGGATCGGCGTGCCCTCCTCCAGCAGCGACGCGAACGCGAGCTGCTCGGCGTGGGCCCAGGTGATGCCGCCGTCGGCGCCGAGCGCGTCGCGGCGCTGGTCGAGCGGGCGCACCAGCTTCGGATGGACGGTGAAGCCCTCCGGCACGCGCAGCAGTTCCTCGTTGAGCTTGCGCAGGCGCTCGGCGTCCACCGCCGTGGCGACCTCCGGCGAGGGGGTGCGGTCGAGCTTGTACTCGCCCGTGCCCTGCTCGACGGGGCTGGCCGCGGCGAGGCGCGCCTTCAGCTCCTGGTGCTCCTCGGTCAGCTGCTGCCAGACCTCGTTGACGAGCCCGTCGACGTCGTCCTGCGTCACGACCTTCGCCTCGACGAGCTGTCTGCTGAAGAGCTGCGGCAGCGTCGGGTGTCTTCTGATCGTGAGGTACATCTCCGGCTGCGTGTACGCCGGCTCGTCGGCCTCGTTGTGGCCGAAGCGGCGGTAGCCGATCAGGTCGATGACGACGTCGTGGCCGAACTCCTGGCGGTAGGCGTGCGCCAGCCGCACGGCGGAGACGCAGGCCGCCACGTCGTCGGCGTTGACGTGGATGATCGGCACGTCGAAGCCCTTGGCCATGTCCGACGCCCAGCGCGTCGAGCGCGAGTCGTCGGGATCGGTCGTGAAGCCGACCTGGTTGTTCTGGATCAGGTGGATCGTGCCGCCGACGGTGTAGCCGTCGAGCGCCTGGAGGTTGAACGTCTCCGCGACGATGCCCTGGCCGGGGAAGGCCGCGTCGCCGTGCAGCACGATCGGGAAGGCGGCGTTCGTGTCCTGGTGGGCGTGCGGGCCCTGGCGCGTCGTCTGCGCGGCGCGCGTGGCGCCGGTCGCGACCGGCGCGACGAACTCGAGGTGCGACGGGTTCGACTCGAGCCGGACGATGATCTCCTCGCCGCCGGCGACCTCGAACGAGCCCTGGGCGCCGTGGTGGTACTTGACGTCGCCGGTGCCGCCGTCGGGGATCGAGGTGATCACGTCGAGCGTCGAGACGCCCTCGAACTCCGCGAAGATCGAGCCGTAGGAGCGGCGCAGGTTGTGCGCGAGCACGTTCAGCCGGCCGCGGTGGGCCATGCCGATGACGACCTCGCGGCCGCCGCGCGTGGCGGCGAGCCTGACCAGCTCGTCGATCATCGGGACCGTCATGTCGAGGCCCTCGACCGAGAACTGCTTCTGCCCGAGGTAGGCCTTGTGCATGAAGCGCTCGAAGGCGTCGACCTGGATCAGGCGACGCAGCAGCGTCTTCTGCTCGTCGGTCGTGAGCGGGCTGCGGAAGGCGCCCGTCTCGATCTTCTCGCGCAGCCAGACGCGCTGGCGGTGCGAGGAGATGTGCTCGATCTCGTAGGCGATCGAGCCGCAGTAGGTCTCGCGCAGGTGCGGCAGCGCGTCGGCGAAGGTCGCGCCGGGGACGCCCATCCGCATGATGCGGGCGGGCAGCTGCGCCATCAGCTCCGGCGTCAGGCCGAGCGGCTCGGGGTCGAGCCCGGAGTCGCCGACCGGCTCGGAGCCGAGCGGGTCCAGCCGCGCGGCGAGGTGGCCGTGCGTGCGGTGGGCCTTCAGCAGCGAGACGGCGGCCTGGACGGCCTGCAGCAGCTCCTCGCTCGGGACGCCGCCGGCCTCGGCCGGGGCGGCCGCGGGAGCGGCGGCGAGCGTCGCGGCGGCCTGCGCGGCGGGCGCGGGCGGCGGCGGCAGCGCCGGCAGCTCCGTGCCGAGGTCGCCGAAGACCTGCTCGTAGAACTCGTTCTCACCCTGGAGCAGCTGCTCGATCCGCTGCAGGAAGCGGCCCGACTCGGCGCCCTGGATGATGCGGTGGTCGTAGGTCGAGGTCATCGACATGACTCTCTCCGCGCCGATCAGCTCGCCGATCGCGCCGAGGCCCACGGGGTAGGCGATCGAGCCGGTCGCGACGATCGTGCCCTGGCCGGTCATCAGCCGCGGCACGGAGGCGACGGTGCCGATGCCGCCGGGGTTGGTCAGCGTGACGTTGCCGCCGGTCAGGTCGTCGGCGGTCAGCGTGTTCGTGCGCGCTTTCTCGACGAGCGCGTTGTAGGCGTCGAGGAAGCCTCTGAAGTCGAGCTGGTCGGCCTGTCTGATGACCGGGACCATCAGCGTGCGGCTGCCGTCCTTCTTCTCGACGTCGACGGCGAGGCCGAGGTTGACGCCGCCGTCGTCGACGCGGTGCGGCTTGCCGTCGATCTCGGCGAAGTGGTGCGCCATCACCGGCAGGTCGTGGCCCGCTCTCGCGATCGCGTACGCGATCAGGTGCGTGTAGGAGACCTTGATGCCGGCGGCCTTGAGCTGCTTGCGACGGGCGTCGAGCGTCGTCACGGTCAGCGTGCGGAAGGAGGTCGCCGTCGGGATCGAGCGCGACTCGTCCATGTATCTGGCGAGCATCGCCGCGCCGCCCTTGATGAGCGTCGCGCCGGCGGGCTTGGCGGTGGCCTTGCCGTTCTTCGAGCTGCCGCCGACCACGGACTCCGTCCGCGGTGCCTTCGCGGCGGCGAGCACGTCGTCCTTGACGATCCGGCCGGCACGGCCGGAGCCGGCGACGGCGTCGAGCGGGACGCCGAGCGCGGCGGCCGCGCGGCGCGCGATCGGGGAGGCGTTGCCGGACTCGTCGAGCTGGCCCGGGGATGAGACGGTCCCGCCCACCCCCGGTCTGGCGGCGGGGGTGGGATCGCCGCCGGTCGCGGTCGGCGCGGCGGCGCCGGCGCCGGTCGCGTTCATGCGCGCCAGCACCTGGCCGACGGTGACGGTGTCGCCGGCGGCGACGAGCAGTTCGGTGACGGTTCCGGACGCGGGCGCGGGCACCTCGGCGTCGACCTTGTCGGTCGAGATCTCGACGATCGTCTCGTCGACGGCGATCGTGCCGCCGGCATCGACGTGCCATTCGAGCACGACGCCCTCGTTGACCGACTCGCCCATCTGGGGCATGACGATCTCGATCTCCTGGGCCTCGCCGGAGGGAGCGGCGTCAGCGGCTGGCGCGCCGCCGTTCCCGTTGCTCGGCGCGGCCGCGCCGTCGCCTGGCGCGATCTCGGCGAGCACTGCGCCGACGGTGACGG
>DATIOB010000437.1:0-2725 GCA_035473605.1 Conexibacter sp. | reverse complement strand
TGATCGGCGTCGCGCAGGCGCGCACGTGGGGCGCGCTGTCGGCGCCGGTGCTCGCGCTCGTGCTCGGCGGGATCGCGGGACTGGTCGCGTGGGCGCGCTGGGAGCTGTCGCGCACGGCGCCGCTGATCGACCTGCGGCTGATCGCGCGGCGCTCGATCTGGCCGGTCAACGCGGTCGCGGTGCTGGTCGGCTTCAGCATGTACGCGGCCGGCTACCTGGTGCCGCAGTTCGTGCAGGCCGACCCGGCCGCGGACGGCTTCGGCTTCGGCGCGAACGTGACCGAGACGGGGCTGTTCCTGCTGCCGGCGCTGCTGGCCGGGCTGCTGGCGGGCGCGCTCGCCGGCGCGATCGGCGGGCGGATCGGCTCGAAGCTGCCGCTGCGGCTGGGGATCGCGACGATGCTCGTCGGCTACGCGGTGCTGGCGTTCGCGCACGAGGTCGCGTGGCCGGTCTACGTCGGCACGCTGCTGGCGCACGGGATCGGCCTCAACCTCGCCTACACGGCGATGTCGAACCTGATCGTGGCGGCCTCGCCGGCCGAGCAGGTCGGCGAGTCGTCCGGGATGAACACGATGCTGCGAACGGTCGGCGGCGCGCTCGGCAGCCAGCTCGCAGGCGCGCTGGTGGCCGGCGGCGAGGGCGGCGCCTTCACGACCGCCTTCCTGCTGCTCGGCGTGGTCTCGGTGGTGGCGCTGCTGCTGTCGGGGCTGGTGGTGGCGGATCGTGTCGCGCGATAGGCCGATCGCAGTCGCCTGAGCGGCGCGAACACCGGTCGATTGCTGTTGTCCATCAACAGCAAACGACCGGAGTTCGCGTTTGCCTACAACCGGAACTGGCCCACGAGCCGCTGCAGCTCGTCAGCCGTCTTGGCCAGCTCCTGGGCGGAGGCGGCGATCTGCTGGGTGGAGGCGCTCGTCTGCTGAGTCGAGGCGGAGACCTGCTCGGTCGAGGCGGAGGACTGCTCGGCGACGGTGATCACGTCGGCCATGCTCGACTGCATCCGCGTCGCGCGCGTGGAGATGTCGCCGACGGCGCCGGCGATCTCCCCGACGCGCTCGGTCATCCCCTCGACCGCCGCGGCGATCTCCAGGAACGACGCGCGCGCCTGCTCGACCGTCGTCGCGCCGGCCTCGGTCTGCCGCGCGCCGGTCTCGACGACCTCCACCGCGCGGCCGGTCTCGCGCTGGATCTCGTCGATCAGCGTCGAGATCGAGCGGGCGGCCTGCTGCGACTCCTCCGCCAGCTTGCGCACCTCCTCGGCCACGACCGCGAAGCCGCGGCCCTGCTCACCGGCGCGCGCCGCCTCGATCGCCGCGTTCAAGGCGAGCAGGTTGGTCTGCTCGGCGATCCCCGTGATCGTGTCGACGATCCCGCCGATCTCGCCCGACTTCTCGCCGAGCGTGCGGATCGTCTCCGTGACGTCGGCCGAGGAGGAGCGGACGGCGTCCATCGCCGTCGTCGCCTCCGCGACCGTCTCGGCGCCCTGCTCGGCGACCGCGCGCGCCTGCTCGGCGACGCGCGCCGCCTCCTCGGCGCTGTCGGTCGAGCTGCCGGTCGCCGCGACGACGTCGTCGGTCAGCCGGCGGGCCTCGCCGACGGTCCGCACCTGGCGCTCGGCGCCGGCCGCGACCTCGCCGACCGCCGCCGCGATCTCGCCGATCGCGCGGCCGGTCTCCTCCGAGGTCGTCGCCATCTGCTGCGAGGCGGCCGCGACCGCCTCCGTCTCCTGCGCGATCCGGCCGAGCATCGCCGCGACCTTCGCGCGCATCTCGTCGTAGCCGGCGACCGACGCGTCGAGCCGCGCCAGCATGTCGTTGAAGATCTCCCCGAGGCGGCCCAGCTCACGGCCCTCCGGCGCCGCTATCGGCTGCGTCGTGGTCGTCGCCGTGACCGTCAGATCACCAGCGGCGACGGCGGCCAGCGCACGCTCCAACCCCGCGAGGTCGCGCTCGCTCAGCAGCGCCATCCGCTCGACCAGCGCGTCGAGGCTGGAGTCGTCGCCGAGCGCCTCGCGCAGCCGCCCGCCCATCTCCGCGAAGGCGTGCCCGAGCGCGTCCCTGTCGGACTTCGGCTGCACGTCGACGGCGAGGTCGCCCTCGGAGATGCGGCGGGCGGCGTCGGCGGTCTCGGAGAGGTAGGCGATCATCGCTCTGAAGGCCTCGCCGGTCTCGCCGATCTCGTCGCGCGACTTGATCTCGACCGTCTGCTGCACGTCGCCGACGGCGATCCCGCGCGCGGCGGTCAGCATCTGGCGGACGCCGCCCACGATCCGGCGCGAGAGCAGCAGCGCGATCCCGAGGCCGAAGATCGTCGCGACGACCAGCAGGATGATGATCGCTCTGCGGGCGCTGTCGGCTGTGTCCTCGGTCTGCTGCACGGTCTCGCGCGACAGTCTCTTCTGGTAGTCGCCGGCGGCGCCGACGGCCAGTCTCAGGACGTTGAACGCCTCCGAGCCCTCGGGGCCGCCGAGCACGTTGATCGCGTCCTCGGTGCGGCCGGCCTCGACCGCGGCCGTGAGCGGCCCGACCGTCGCGTTCTGGTAGTCGGTCCAGGCGGTCGCGAGCGCCTCGTAGTTGGCGTGGTCTCTCGGGTCGGCGGCGAGTCTTCTGCCGGCCGCGATCGCGTCGTCGACCGTTCTCGGCGTCGTCTCGAGCGACTCGGCCATTCTTCTCTTGTCGGCGGCGAGGATCGCCGTCGCCCAGCGGATCTGCACGAGCCGGTAGGT
>DATIOB010000436.1:0-9129 GCA_035473605.1 Conexibacter sp. | reverse complement strand
GCACGTCGGCCATGATTCTGCCTCTGCCGATCTGTGAGCCCTTCGGGCAGCCGGCGAAGCTTCTGCGCGCGTTGATGACCTCGGGCGTGCAGGAGGGGAACTGGGCGCCGTTCGGTCTCGCGTTCGGCGGGAACCAGACGTCGACCTTTCTGAGGATGCCGGCCTCTCTGCCCGCGTCGGCGCCGAATCTGAAGCCTATGGAGAGGTTGATCGGCGAGCCGATCGGACCCTTGTCGGGGTTGATCGAGCCGGTGAAGCTGTTGTCGGCGGCGAACGCCGCCGGGGCGGTGGCGAGCAGCAGTGCCGTGGCCGCCGCAGCGGCCAGTGCGCGGCCGGGACGTGAGATGGGGAGCATCCAAGCACTATAAACAGGAGCGTTCCTGCCGTCCACCTGGAACCGCCTCGGGGCTGGAGCCTCAGCGCTGCCGTCTACAGCTCGACGGTCAGCGGCTCCGACGGCGCGCTCGTGACGACGTCGGGGTGGAGGATGTGAGCCATCAGCTCGAGCCCGTCGACGAGGCGCGGGCCGGGGCGCGAGAAGTAGGCGGAGGCGTCGACGGCGACGACCTCGCCGGCGCCGAGCGCCGCCAGTCTGGCGGAATGCAGGAGCGCCTCCTCGCGAGCGCGCGGGGCGTCGTAGCCGCACTGCATCACGACGACGACGTCGGGCTCGGCGGCCGCGACCTCCTCCCAGCCGCGCCGCTCCGACGGCTCGCCGGCGAGGCCGAGCACGTCGAAGCCGCCGGCGTACTCGATCAGCTGCGGCGTCCAGTGGCCGGCGACGTAGAGCGGGTCGAGCCATTCGAGCGCCGCGACCTTCAGCAGCGGCTTGCCGCGCACCGCGAGGCGGACGCGGTCGATCCGCGCGGAGGCGTCGGCGATCAGGTCGACCCCGGCGTCTCTGCGCCCGGTCGCCTCCGCGATCGTGCGCACGTCGCCGAGCACCTCGCCGAGCGTGTGCGCGTCGAGCGAGATCACCTTCGGTCTGCTCTCGATCTGGTCGGCGATCGCGCGCACGTCCTCGTGGGAGACGGCGCAGACGGCGCACAGCGCCTGGGTCACGATCAGATCGGGCTGGAGCCGCTGGAGCGCCTGCTCGTCGAGCTCGTAGATCGCCTCGCCGTGCTGGGTGCGGGCGCGCACGGCGGCGTCGATCTGCCCGGCGCTGAGGCCGGCCGGGAGCGCGTCACGCGTCACCTTCGGCAACGTTCGGGCGGCGGCTGGGTAGTCACACTCGTGAGTGACGGCGACGACCTCGGCATCGAGGCCGAGCGCGAACAGCAGCTCGGTTGCGGACGGGACGAGGCTCACGATGCGCATGGGAGAGACGATATGCCACGACTGACGGAGACCGAGATCTCGGCCCTGCTGACCGCCAGCGCCTGGAGGCGCGACGGGGAGGCGATCGTGCGCGACGAGCAGGTCGCCGACTTCGCCGCCGCGATCGCGCTCGTCAACCGGGTCGCCGCGCTGGCCGAGGAGGCCGGCCACCACCCGGATCTACTGGTGCACGGCTGGAACAACGTGCGCATGACGCTCTCGACCCACAGCGAGGGCGGTCTGACCGACGCCGACTTCCGGCTCGCGGCGAGAATCGACACGATCGTCTGAGCAGGCGAAAAGCTCTCGAGACTGCACAAAAGCTGATGACGCGCTACGTTTCCTTGTGCGCAACCGCGCTAACGGCCTGAGAGGAGCCGGCGGTTGGGTGGAGGAGGAGCGTGGTGGGCTAGGTGGGTCCGCCTCGAAGCAAAGCCGGCCCGCTTTCGCGGGCCGGCTTTGTTGCTTCTGGGAGGAGGTGCTGCTGTGAGGTACGTCGCACGTCGAAGTATGCGCCGGCCACTTGAAGCAACCCTAAGCTAGGACTGAGAACACTCTCACGTTTGGTTCACAGTCTCTTCAGCTACTCCTCGCCTACTTGGTCCAGTCGATGAAGCCTCTGCCGGTCTTCTTGCCGAGGTCGCCGGCGGCGACGAGCGCCTCCACGCGCGCGGGGACCTTCGTCCCGATCGCCTCGCCGATCGCCTTCGAGACGTCGAGGCCGACGTAGTCGAGCAGTGCCAGCGGACCCATCGGGTGGCCGGCGCCGAGCTGCATGCAGCGATCGATCGCCGCCGGCTCCATGCCCGTCTCCTCCAGCAGGTCGACGGCGCTGAAGAGGTACGGGAACAGCAGCCGGTTGACGACGAAGCCGGCGATGTCCGGGACCTCGACGGCGGTCTTGCCGAGTGCGCCGCAGAGATCGCGCGCGCGTGCGCGCACCTCGTCGACCGCCTCCGGCGCATAGGCCAGCTCGATCAGGTCCATCTTCGGGACCGGGTTGAAGACGTGCAGCCCGACGAAGCGGTCGGCCTTCCCGGTCTCGCGCGCCAGCGCGGCGACCGACAGCGACGAGGTCGTCGTCGCCAGCACGGCGGTGCCGTTGGAGTGGCGGCCCAGCTCGCTGAGCACGCTCGCCTTCGTCGCGTGGTCCTCCGCGACGGCCTCGACGAGGAAGGTCGCGCCGGCCAGCTCCTCGAGCGAGCCGACGATCGTCACGCGATCGGCGATCGGCTCCTCGCTGAGCTTGCTGCACCACTTCGAGACCATGCCGCGGGCGCGATCGGCCGAGCGCTCGGAGCGCGCCCACAGGAGTACCTCGCCATGCTGCGCTGCCGTTGCCGCCAACCCGCATGCGATGGCACCTGATCCTGCGATGCCCAGCCGTTCCTCCACGCCGTCACTCCTCTGCTCGAACTGGTTGAGAACGGCGCGAACAGTAGGGGGCGTTGGCGTTCAACAGCGCCGGTTCCCGCGATGCGGAGCGACCGTTCCATCCCCGAGCTGGCGCCTTGGCGCTCTTCTCAAGCTCCATCGACGGTCAAAAGCCGCGGCGCGCGGCCGATGTTCGGGGAGTGACGACGCCGTCAAGCCCCACGCGCGCGAGCGCACTGCTGCGGGAGACCGTCCCGTTCGTGGCCGGTGTCGTGCTGGCGCTGGTGCTCGTGCCGCTGTCGGCGCTCGGCGACGGGCCGACCACGTGGCAGCAGGTCGCGGCGCTCGTCGGGGTCGCGGTGGTCGCCGGTTGCGCGGTGCGCGTGCTCGCCGGTCACCTGCGCGCGGGCCAGGACGCGCTCGCCCACGCCCAGCAGCAGTTCCGCACCGCCTTCGAGGACGCGCCGATCGGGATCGGCCTGTTCGGCGTCGACGGCCGCTTCACCGAGGTCAACCGCGCGCTCTGCGAGATGATCGGCGCCGACCGCGAGGCGCTCGTCGGGATCGCGGTGCTGGAGCACGTCGCTCCGGCCGACCGCCCCAGCTCGCTCGCCGCCTTCCGCGAGCTGATGACCGGCGGACGGCCGACCCACAACGCCGAGACGCGGCTGCAGCGCGCCGACGGCCGTGAGATCTGGTGCCAGGTGCGCGCCTCGCTCGTGCGCGACGCCGGCGGGGAGCCGCTCCACTTCATCGTGCAGGTCGAGGACGTCAGCGCCCGCCGGCGCGCCGCCGAGGCGCTCGCGGAGGCCGAGGAGCGCTTCCGGCTCGCCTTCGAGGGCGCGCCGATCGGGATCGCGCTCGCCGATCTCGACGGCCGCTTCCTGCGCGTCAACGACGCCCTCTGCGAGATCACCGGCTACACCGAGAGCGAGCTGCTGGCTGCCAACGTCGACCTGCTCGGCCACTCCGACGCCGCCGACGCCGAGGAGGAGCACGTCGACAGGCTGATGCGCGGCGAGGTCCGCTCCTATCGGCTGGAACGGCGGATCGTGCACGCGACCGGCCGCAGCGTCTGGGTCAGCCTCTCCGTCTCGCTCGTGCGCGACAGCTCCGGCGTCCCGCGCTACTGCATCAAGCAGCTCGAGGACATCTCCGACCGCAAGCGGTTCGAGGGCCAGCTCGCCTACCTCGCCGACCACGACGCGCTCACCGGGCTCTACAACCGCCGCGCGTTCCAGCGCGAGCTCGACGCCCGCACCGGCGGCGAGGCGCGCACCGGCGGCGCCGTCGTCGTGATCGACCTCGACCACTTCAAGGACATCAACGACACGCTCGGCCACGCCGCCGGCGACGAGGTGATCGTGCGCGTCGCGCGGCTGCTGGCCAAGCGGCTGCGCAAGACCGACGTGCTCGGCCGGCTCGGCGGCGACGAGTTCGCGACGCTGCTGACCGGCGTCGCGCGCGAGGAGGTCGAGGCGGTGATCGCGGAGCTGCTGAGAGTCGTGCGCGAGCAGTCGGTCGTCGTCGAGGACGGCCACCCGATCGGGCTGACGGCGAGCGCCGGCGTCGCGCTGTTCGACGCCGACTCGCAGCTGAGCGGCGAGGAGCTGCTCGTCAGCGCCGACATCGCCATGTATGACGCGAAGGAGGCCGGTCGCGACCGCCACGCGATCTCGGTCGAGACCGAGCAGCGCCAGCAGCAGATGACCGACCGGATGGCGTGGTCGCAGCGAATGCGCGACGCGCTCGAGCAGGACTCGTTCGTGCTCTTCCAGCAGCCGGTCGTCGACCTCCAGACGGGGCTCCCGAAGAGCCACGAGCTGCTGCTGCGGATGCGCAGCGAGAGCGGCGAGCTGATCCCGCCGGCCGCCTTCCTGCCGATCGCCGAGCGCTCCGGCCTGATCACCGAGATCGACCGCTGGGTGACCCATCAGGCGATCGCGACGATCGCGCGTCAGCGCGCGGCCGGGCGCGAGATCCGGCTCGCCGTCAACCTCTCCGGCGCCTCGGTCTCGGATCCCGCGCTGCTCGACATGATCGAGCAGGACCTGGCCGAGATGGCGCCGCCGCCCGGCAGCCTGATCTTCGAGGTGACCGAGACGGCGGCGATCGTCAACCTCGATCGCGCCCGCACCTTCGCGGCGACGCTCGCCGAGCTCGGCTGCGAGCTGGCGCTCGACGACTTCGGCGCCGGCTTCGGCTCCTTCTACTACCTCAAGCGGCTGCCGTTCGACTACCTCAAGATCGACGGCGACTTCATCCGGCAGCTGACCTCCAGCCACGAGGACCAGCTCGTCGTGCGCGCGATCGTGGAGATCGCGAAGGGGCTCGGCAAGCGCACCGTCGCGGAGTTCGTCGGCGACGAGGAGACGATGGAGCTGCTGCGCGACCTCGGCGTCAACGACGGCCAGGGCTTCCATCTCGGCAGACCGGCGCCGCTGGAGGAGCTGATCGCGGCGAGCGCGGCGGCGGTGCCTGCGGCCGCCGCGTCGGCGGCGAGAGCACCGGCGATCCAGGCCTGAGGCCGTCGGCGCCGCCGGGCGCCGTCTCCAGCACCGCGCGCGCCCGGCGGCAGGCGCGCAGACGCCGCGGCGGCACCGCGCGGTCGACGCGCAGCACGCGGCCGTCGCGGTCGAGCCAGACGAGGTCGAGCGCGAAGCGCATCCCGAAGGTGTGGACGCTGCGCGTGCGCGGCAGCAGCAGCGCGACCCCGTGCGGAGCGCCGAGGCCGGCGAGCCCGCGCAGGCGCGCGAGCGGCGTGTGGGCGCGGCGGCCGTGCAGGTGCGTCAGCGGCGGCTGCAGCTGCAGCGGCGGGAGCGCGGCGAGGCGGGCTGGGAGCATGGCGGCCCTGAGCGGGCCACCGGGCGAGATTCGCCCCCGGCGACTACTCCCAGCGGAAGCCGACCGCCGAAGGTCTCGGCGGCAGCGGGCTGGCCGGCAGGCCGTCGGCCGGCGGCCAGATGTTGTAGGCGCTCGGCGCGAGGTCGTTCGGCGTGTCAGGGTGGAACAGCGACGCCAGCAGCTGCGCCTGACCGCGACCGACGCCGAGCTCGAACTGGCCGCCGCCGTAGGCGCTGATGCCGTGCTCGGCGCAGTAGTCGTAGCCGGCGCAGAGCCGCTCCAGCCCGCCGAAGCGCGACGGCTTGACGTTGACCATCCGCGGTGCGAACGGCAGCGCCTCGATGTCGGCGATCGAGTGGATCGGCGCGTCCCACGTGATCCGGCCGTGGTCGGCGGCGAGCGTGTCGGCGATCCCGGGCGCGTCGAGGTCGGGATCCTCCAGCCAGACGCCGGGGAAGCCGTCCGCGACGCGCTTGTACCAGCCGGGCTCGGCGGGCGTGTCGACGACGGTGCCTCTGTACATGCCCTTGTAGTCGATCGAGTCGACCGCGCCGGTCGCTCTCAGCGTCGCGATCACGGCGTCGTCCCAGCCGGGGCTGGCGTCGAGCTTGAAGCGGAGCCGCGGGTAGCGCTCCAGCAGCGCGGTCACGCGCTCGGGCTCCGGCGGGTCGCCGATCGACAGCGACATCACGAAGGTCAGCGACCGCGGCGTGCGGCCGAGCACCTCGTGCAGCGGCTTGCCCGCCTGCCGCAGCGCGAGGTCGAGCGCCGCCGAGTGGAAGGCCCAGCGGCGGTAGAGCCGCGAGACCTCGCCGTGGACCGGCTCCTCGGGAAAGAGGTCGAGCGCGTCGACGTGGGCGCAGAAGTCACCCAGCGTCCACGTGCCCGCGAGCGGCTGCACGGGACCGGCGGCCTGCAGCTTCTCCTGGTCCTCGGCGTCGTAGACGACGTCCTCGCCGACGCCCTCCTGCTCCTCGCCGCGCAGGTGGATGATCGTCGACTTGCGCGTGAAGCCTGAAGAGACGTCGAGCTGCAGCCCTTCGAGCGAGTACGACGCGACGCTCAGCGGCAGGTCGGCGAGCAGCGCGTAGGTGCTCATGCGGCCGGCGGGGCCGGGTCTTCGCCGCCGCGCTCCAGGCGCGCGACCAGCTCGTCGAGCCGCAGCTCCTCCAGCCCTCTGCCGACGGCTTCCAGCTCGCCGGCGCAGAACTCGACCAGGCGCCGCCCCTCGGCGACCAGCTCCAGCGTCTCGCGCAGGCCGGCCTCGCCGGAGTCGAGCCGGCGGATGATCTCCTCGATCCGGCCGCTCGCGCGCTCGTAGGTCAGCTGCTCCCGGTCGGCCTCGCCGCCGGCGTCTCCGCCCATGTCGATCTGCACCGTGCTCATCTTGCCGCATCCTCCACGTCGGCCCGGACGTGACCGTCGTGGAAGCGCAGGTCGACGGTGCCGCTGGCGCGTGCCTGCTCGGCCGAGGTGACCAGCTCGCCGGCGGGATCGGCGACGAGCGCGTAGCCGCGCTCGAGCGTGCGCGCCGGGTCGTGCGCCGCGAGCGCCAGCTCGAGCCGCTCGAGGTCGCGTCGGCGGCGGGCGGTGGCGGCGTCGGCGGTGTGGCGCAGGCGCTCGCCGTCGCTGCGCAGCAGCGCCTCGGCGCGCGTCCGCTCGGCGGCAGCGACGTCGCGCTTGCGCCGCAGCACCAGCAGGCGGGTCGCGGTCACGTCGCGCTCGCGCGCCCCGCGGCGCTTGGCGGAGGCGCGCAGCTCGCGCAGCTGCTGATGCAGCCGGCGGCGGTGGCGCGCGACGTGCTCGGCCGGGGCGCGCGCGAGCGCGACGAGCGTGCGGGCGCGGTCGAGCACGGCGCGGCGGCCGTGCGCGTCGAGCCGGCGCGTCTCGCGCAGCAGCGCGGCGCGCGCGGCGTTGACGTCGAGCTGCACGGCCGCCTCGGCGGCGTGCGTCGGCGTCGAGCAGCAGACGGCGGCGACGTCGTCGATCAGCGTGCGGTCGGTGTGGTGGCCGACGGATGCGATCACCGGCACGCGCAGCAGCGCGACGGTGCGGCAGAGCGTCTCGTCGCAGAAGGCGAAGAGATCGGCGAGCGAGCCGCCGCCGCGCGCGACGATCACGACGTCGACCTCCTCGATTGCCGCCAGGTCGCGCAGCGCCTGCGCGATCTTCGGCGCGGCATGGCGGTCCTGGACGGGCGCGAAGCCCCAGATCAGCCGGCCGCTCCAGCCGCGCCGCCGCAGCCCTGCGAGCACGTCGTCGCGGGCCTTGCCGCTCTCGCCGGTGACGACGCCGATCGTCCGCGGCAGGAGCGGACGGGGGAGGTGCTTCTGCGGCTCCAGCAGCCCCTCGGCGGCGAGCATGCGGCGCAGCCGCTCGACCTGCGCGAGCAGATCGCCCTCGCCGGCGATTCGCAGGTCGGTCGCGCGGAACGAGAACGACGGCGAGGAGGTCGCGCTGCCGGGGTAGTAGTCGCAGCCGCCGGCGAGCACGACCTGCGCGCCGTCGCTCGGCTCGACGCCCAGCTCGTCGAAGTCGCTGCGCCACATCGCGCACGGCAGCGCGCCGCGCGCGTCGCGCAGCTCGAAGTAGACGGTCGTGCGGCTGGTGCGGAAGTTCCACAGCTCGCCGAAGACCTGCACGCGCGCGAAGGCGCGCAGCTGCTGGCGCAGCCGCTCGGCATAGGCGCCGACGGCGAAGGGACCCGGGAGGGCGCTGCCGGGGATCCCGGCGGGAGCGTCGCCGCCGGGCGCCGGACCGCTCACGGTGCCGGCGAGGAGGCGCCGGATGCGCTGCCCGCGCCACCCGCGACTGCGCCCGAGTCGCTCGCGCTTGCGGCGATCGCCGCCGCCGCGGCGCGCACGGTCGCGGCCTTGTCGGGGCCGCCGGGCACGATCACGAGCGTGTCGGCGCCGATCGCGCGGTAGCGCTCGATGCGGCCGGCGAGCGTCTGCGGAGTCGCCGCGATCGTCGCGATGTCGATCAGGTCGTCGTCGAGCGCCTGCGCGGCGCCGAGGCGGTCGCCGTCGAGGAAGCGCTCCTGGCAGAGCCGCGCCGTGTCGCCGTAGCCGTAGGAGTCGGCCAGCTCGACGTAGAAGTTCTTGTCCTTGGCACCCATCGCTCCAAGGTAGAAGGCCAGCCACGGGCGGACGTGATCGCGCGCCTCCGCGACGGTCTCGGCGACCGCGGTCGGCACGACCGGCGCGACGTCGATCTCGGCGAGCGTGCGTCCGGCGCCCTCCGCGCCGCGCCGCAGCGGGTCGAGCAGCACGTCCGGCTGCTCGGGGTGGAGCAGGAACGGCAGCCAGCCGTCGGCGATCGCGCCGGTCTGCTCGACCGCCTTCGGGCCGATCGCCCCGAGGTAGACGGGGATCCGCTCCTGCACCGGCTTGGCGAGCAGCTTCAGCGGGCGGCCGAGGCCGGTCGCGCCGGGGGCGTCGGGCGGCAGCGGCAGCGTCCACTCGCTGCCCTCGTAGGTGACCGTTCTGCGCGCCAGCACCTTGCGCACGATCTCGACGTATTCGCGTGTGCGTCCGAGCGGTCTCTTGAACGGCGTCGCTTCGATCGCCCCCGGCGTGCATGAGGGCTCGC
>DATIOB010000435.1:0-6516 GCA_035473605.1 Conexibacter sp. | reverse complement strand
GGCCGCCGTCGCGAGCTGCTGCACGGCGCCGTTGCGCTCGGCGTGCGCGACCGCCGCGTCGAGCACCAGCTCGGAGGCGGCGAAGGCGTCGGACCACGTCAGCGTCGCGGCGATCTGCGACAGCACGATCCCCTGCGCGTCCAGCTCGTCGAGGATCTGCCCGTCGGCCCACGCGCGCATCGCCGTCGCGATCGCGTCGGCCGGCGGGGCGCTGCGGATCCCCAGCTCCAGCCCGACCTCCGCCAGCAGCGCGCGCTCGCCGCGCGTCGTGCCGTCGGTCGGCGTCTCCAGCAGCGGCGCCAGCCGTCGCTGCGCCTCCGGCCGCAGCGACATCTCGAAGCGCGCGGCGCTGATGAAGCCGGCGCGCAGCTCGACCGTCAGCTCGTGCAGCGCGACCCGCGCCGCCGCGTCGCCGTTGCGGCCGCCGCCCGCGACACCGCCCGCGCCAGCCTCGCCGCCGCGCGCGCCGTCGACCCCCGTGCCGGCGCCCGCCCCCGCGCCGACCGCGTCGGTCGCGCGGCGCGCCGGCTGACCGCCCGTCAGTCCGTCGGCGCCCAGCTCGTCGAGGCCGCGATCGAACGCCGCCGCGGCATCTCTCAACGCACCGAGCGCGAAGCGGGCGCGCCCGATCCACAGCAGCGTCTCGGCGCGCTCGGCCGGCGCGCGCTGGAGCGTCAGCGCCTGTTCGAGCGTCTCGGCCGCCTCCGCCATCCCGGCGGCCGCCTCCGCGCGGCCGAGCTGCGCGAGCACGCCGCCGCGCTGCCAGTCGGCGGGCGGCTCCTCGAGCGCGCGCCGCAGGTAGTGCACGGCCGACTCCGGCACGGCGCGCGCCCGCGCCTGCTCCGCCGCGGTCAGCAGCAGCTCCACGAGCTGCGCGTCGCCGGTCGGCAGCGCACGCACGGCGTGGGCCGCGAGCCGCTCGCTGTCGACGCGGTCGCCGGCGAGCTGCCGCGCCGCCGCCGCGTGCAGCCGCGCGCGCATCGCCGGCGCCAGCCCGTCGTGCAGCGACGCGCGCACGATCGGATGGGCGAAGGCGAGCGGATCGACCTGCGCGAGGATCCCGCCGGCCAGCAGCTGGTCGGCGGCGGCCGCCGCCGTGTCGAGGTCGAGGCCGGCGAGCCGCGCCGCCTGCAGCAGCGTCGCGCCGTCGCCGAGCACGGCGCCGGACTGCGCGAGCTGGGTTGCGTGCGGGCCGAGGCGGGCGAGCTGCGCCTGCACGTGGCGGGAGACCTGCGGCAGGCCGCCGGCGACGGTCGCGGGATCGAGGTCGCCGTCGTGCTGCGCCAGCTCCGTCAGCAGCGTCTTCAGCAGCAGCGGGTTGCCGCCGGTCACGCGGGCGCAGGCGGCGCACAGCTCCTCGGAGGTGTCCGGCAGCCCGACCGCCGCGGCCAGGCGCGGGATCGTTTCGAGCGGCAGCGGCGCCGGCTGCAGCAGCTCGGCCGGCGGTTCGAGCCGCAGCCGCTCCAGGCCGGGCGGATCGGCCGCCGGCTCGCCTCGGCGCACGGCGGTGACGAGCGCGAGCTGGCAGCCGTCGAGCCGTGCGGCGAGGTGCGCGAGCAGCCGCAGCGAGCCGCGGTCGGCCCACTGCACGTCGTCGACGAGCAGCAGCAGGGGGGTGCGCGCGGCGGCGTTGGCGAGCAGGCGGAAGGTCCCGTGCGCGAACCGCTCGGCGGCCGCGTCGTCGCCGGCCGGGCGCTGCGGCGCCAGCAGCGGCAGTGCGAGCTCGGCGGCGCCGGCAAACAGCGCCGCGCGCTCCTCCCCGCGCGTCGCCGCGAGCGGCTCGACCAGCTCCAGCGCGACGCCGAAGGCGACGTCGGTCGCGAGCGGATCTGCCTTCGCCGCCAGCGTCGCGAAGCCGCTGCGCTGCGCGACCGCGCGCAGCTCGCGCAGCAGGCTCGACTTGCCGATCCCGGCCTCGCCCTCGATCAGCAGGTGGCGGCCGGCGCCTCGCCGGGCGTCGTCGAGCAGCCCGCGCAGCTGGTCGAGTTCGGCGCCGCGAGCGAGGAGCGGGTCGTCGGCCAGCATTGACGCGCCATCTTACGAGCTGTCGGTCGCAACAGGACCCGGTGCGTTGCGGGCGTGTCAGCGTGGCTATGCTCGCGCGCATGGCTGAGAAGACGCTCGCTGCAGACGTCGCCGTCGTGGGCGCGGGACTGGCCGGGCTGGTCGCCGCGCGCGACCTCGTCCGCGCCGGGCTCGACGTCGTCGTGCTGGAGGCGCGCGACCGCGTCGGCGGGCGCACGCTCAACGAGCCCGTCGGCCCGGCGGCCGACCAGGTCGTCGAGCTGGGCGGCGAGTGGCTCGGCCCGACGCAGGAGCGCGTCGCCGCGCTCGCGCGGGAGCTGGGGCTGGAGACGTTCGCGACCCACACCGCCGGCGACAACCTGCTCGAGCGCGACGGCAGGATCCTGCGCTACAGCGGCACGATCCCTTCGCTCGGCCCGCTGCCGCTGGTGGAGGTCGGGATCGCGATGGCGCGGCTCAACCGGCTCGCGCGCACGATCGACGTCGCCGCGCCGTGGACGGCGCCGCTGGCGGCGAAGGCCGACGAGCAGACGGTCGCCTCGTGGATCCGCCGCAACGTCCGCACGCGCGCCGCGCGCGAGGCGCTGCGGATCGCGGTCGAGGCGGTCTGGTCGGCCGACCCGGCCGACGTCTCGCTGTTGCACGCGCTCTTCTACATCCGCTCCGGCGGCTCGTTCGAGCGGCTGCTCGACACCGAGGGCGGCGCGCAGCAGGACCGCGTCGTCGGCGGCTCGCAGCTGCTGTCGCTGCGGCTCGCTGAGCAGCTCGGCGAGCGGCTGCGGCTGCAGACGCCGGTCACGCAGGTCGTGCACGACAGCCGCGGCGTCGAGCTGACGGCGGGCGCGCTGTGCGTGCGCGCACGCCGCGCGATCGTCGCGATCCCGCCGACCCTGGCGGGCCGGCTGCGCTACGAGCCGGCGCTCCCCGCCGTGCGCGACGGGTTGACGCAGCGGATGGCGATGGGCGCCGTGATCAAGTGCATGGCGATCTACGACGAGCCGTTCTGGCGCGCCGAGGGGATGTCGGGCCACGCGACCAGCCTGACCGGCCCGGCCGCGGTCTTCTACGACAACTCGCCGCCCGGCGGCAGCCCCGGCGTGCTGCTCGCCTTCCTGGAGGGGCGCGCCGCGCGCGCGGCGCTGCGGCAGACGACGACGCTGCGGCAGGCGCTCGTGCTCGACGGGCTCACGCGCCTGTTCGGTCCGCGCGCGCGTCACCCCGCGCGCTACGTCGAGAAGGCGTGGAGCGAGGAGCCGTTCAGCGGCGGCGGCTACGCCGGCTACCTGCCGCCGGGCGCCTTGACCGACCACGGCGCCGCGCTGCGCGCCGCGATCGGCCCGCTGCACTGGGCCGGCACCGAGACGGCGACGATCTGGAACGGCTACATGGACGGCGCGATCCAGTCGGGCGAGCGCGCCGCGCGCGAGGTCGCCGGCGCGCTGGGCTGAGGCGCCGGACGCCGCGCGCGCAGCGGACGCGCGCCCGCCGCTCTACGCGCCCCGCCCCGCCCCGCCCCGCGCTACGCGACCAGCTCGCGCGCCGTCGCCTCCGCGAGCGCGAGGCAGCGCGCGACCGACCGCCAGTCGACGCGCTCGGCGGTGTCCGTCGGCAGGTGGTAGTCGCTGTAGCGGCCGTCGGGCGCGACCGACAGCAGCGAGACCGCGCGCAGCCCGGCGAAGCGGGCGAGGATCGGATCGGTATAGGCGCCGATCCGCCAGCGCTGCGGCGGCTGCAGCCCGGCGCGCCGGGCGGCGGCGTCGACGAGGTCGTTGTCGCCGTCGGCGTAGCGGTGCGGCAGCAGCACGCCCTCGGCGCGCGCGACGATCGGCTCGCCGGCGCCGAGCGTGTCGAGCCCGAGCACGAAGGTGCTCGCGCGGTCGAGCGCGTCGCCGTGCGCGGCGAGGAATGCCGCCATGCCGCCCATCCCCGGCTCCTCGCTGCCCGGCGCGAGGACGATCGTCTCGAGCCCTTCCGGCGGGTCGGCCGCGAGCCGCCCCGCGAGCGCCAGCAGCGCCGCGACGCCGGTCGCGTTGTCGGAGGCGCCGGGGACCGTGGGGGAGCGCTGGACGTCGGCCATCAGGCCGATCGCGGCTGTGGCGAGCGTGCCGCCGAGCACGCGGCCGGCGCGCGTCCCGCTCGCGGCCGCGAGCGCGGCGAGCGCGTACGGCCAGCCGACCGGCTCCATCGCCCGCCGTCTCAAGCGCTGCGCGGCGCCGCCGCTGGACAGCGCCGGATGCCAGATCAGCCCGGTGCGCGCGGCGTCGTGATGGGCGACGACGACGAGCGTCGCGCGCCGCGGCCCGCGCGCCGGCAGCCGGCCGAGCACGTTGGCGCCCTCGCCGCGCGGCAGCCACCGCCGCAGCCACTGGCGCCGGCCGCTGACGTCCAGCTCGTAGGAGCCGAGCGCGGCGAGCGCCAGCGCGCGGCCGGCACGGCCGCCGAGCGCGGCGCCGAGGCCGATCGCCGCCGCGTGCAGCGCGTACGTGTGCGTGTACGTCGGCGTGTAGCGATACGGCTCGGTGCGGACCTCCTGCACCCCGAGCGCGCGCAGCCGCTCCGCGATCCAGGCGGCGGAGGCGCGCTCGCCGGCGCCGGCCGAGTCGCGCGTCATCGCCGCCAGCTGCTCGACGTCGGCGCGGAGCGCCGTGTCGATCCGATCCGTCTCGATCGCGTCCGTGCTCATCTCCCCGGCACCATACCTGGCGTCTGCGCACCTACCGCACAGCGCGTCCTAGGACCCCTCCCAGAGTTAGGTCCAACGCCTGGGAGCGGCCTCGGATCGCCGCTACGATCGCCGCCGCAACGGCCGGGTGGGCGGCCGGCGAATCTCCAGGAGGACGCCGTGAATCGCAGTCGCAGCAGGTCCCTTTCGCTGGCCGCCGTCGTCGCCCTCGTGGCTGCGTTCGGGTTCGCGCCGGCCGTCTCGGCCGCGGACGCGGCCGGCACCGATCAGGCCCAGGTCAGCGCCAGGAGAGGCGCGAAGAGAGGCGCCAAGAAGAAGGCGTCGACCTGCACGAAGCGCAGAAGCGGCAAGCGCAGAGGCGGCCGGGCCAGAGGCCGTCGCAGCGTCGCGGCCGAGGTCAGCGGTGCGCGCGGCAAGCGCGGGAAGGGCGGGAAGGGCGGCAAGAGAGCGAAGAGCTGCCCGACGAAGAGAGCGGCGCCGAAGCGCGAGGACAGCGGCGGCCGCCGCGAGCGGCCGTCGAGCGATCCGCGCGAGCGCCGGCGTGAGCGCGAGGAGGAGAAGGGTCGCCACCGGCCGACGCCGCCGCGCCCGACCGCCCCGGCCAAGGTCGCGCCCGCGGACGGGACCTACACGGCGGCCGGCGCTCCCGGCCTGACCATCACGATCAGCGGCGACGGGACCAGAGGGCGGCTCGTCGCCACCGTCGCCAAGAGCGATTTCGACGAGGCCGTCTGTCAGACCGACGACATCCCGGTCGACGTGCCGCTGGAGCTGTCGCGCTCCAACGACGGCAGAAGCGGCGTGATCGGCAACCAGCAGCTGCCCGGCAACGGCACGGCCGCCGTGCTCGGCTTCATCGCGGCGGACGGCAGCTTCGGCATCAACCTCAACACCACCCGGCCGTACGCGCCGAACCCGGGTTCGACCTGCGCGGCCTACACACGACTGACAGGGACGTTGGCCAGATGACGAGCAGCTCCAGACGCGCGCGCGGCGCGCATCTCGCCGCGCTCTGCGCGATCGCGCTCCCCGCGTTGGCGGCGACCGCGGCCGACGCAGCCCCGGTGAAGGTCTACGTCGCCAGAGGGCCGGCGGTCAGCCTGCCGGCGGCCGCCGGAGCGGAGAGCGTCTACGACGTCGGCGACGATCTCGAGGTCGGCTGCGGCAAGGGCGGCGCGCCGCTCGCCGCCGGTTGGACCGGCGCCGGCGGTCCCGTCTCGCGCGTGCGCCCGCTGCTCGACGACGTCGACGAGTTCGAGGTCGAGACGCGCCGCCCGCTGGCGAAGGCGAAGATGCGCGCGCTGGCGATCTGCGCCAGCGGCGCGGTCAAGCCGACGCTCGCCGAGAAGAGCGGCCAGCAGGTCAGCTGCGGCGCGAAGCTCGCGCTCGGCGTGGCGGCGAGCACGACTTGGCCGTACCTGGAGGAGCCGGTGACGGCGAAGCCGGTCGGCACGCACGCGTGGCGGATGAGCGGCGGCTCGCTGGCGCGCGCGACCGCGATCTGCGTCTCGCCGAGAGCGTTCTCGAAGGTGACGACCGTGAGCGCCTCGCGCGCCTTCTCAGTTGGTGCCAAGAGCGCCACGGCGAGCGCGACCTGCAACGGCGGCCGCCGCCCGATCGGCTGGGGCTACGAGGCCCCGGTTATGGCCGAGAACGGCTGGTCCTCCGCCGACACCGACTCGAAGCTGACGGTGCCGTTCGTGGCGGCGTCGCAGCCGGCCGGCGGCAGCGGCTGGAGCGTCACCTTCGTGACGCCCGACCAGAAGGGCGCCAGATCGGCGGCGAAGGTGACCGCGCACGTGATCTGC
>DATIOB010000434.1:0-2734 GCA_035473605.1 Conexibacter sp. | reverse complement strand
CCTCGTTGAGGCGGAGGACGACGGCGCCGATCGTGCCCTTGCGCTGCTTGATCGGCATCCGCAGGACGCCGTCGACCATGGTCGCCCGCTCGGCCGCGATCCCCTCCAGGGCGGCGATCGCCGCCTCCGCGTCGGCCTCGTCGAGGTACTGGGTGGTGAGCAGCACCGTCGTCCCCTCCGCGACGCGAGCCTCGATCGTCTCCCAGAGGCCGATCCGGCTGCGCGGATCCAGCCCGGTGGTGGGCTCGTCGAGGAAGAGGACCGGCGGGCGGGCGACCAGCGCCGCGGCGAGGTCGAGGCGGCGGCGCATCCCGCCCGAGTAGGTCCGCACCAGGCGGTCGGCGGCGTCGCTGAGGTCGAAGCGCTCCAGCAGCTCGGCGGCGCGGGCGCGCGGCTCGCCCTTCGGCAGGTGGTAGAGGCGGCCGACCATCTCCAGGTTCTCGGCCCCGGTCAGGTTCTCGTCGACCGCCGCGTACTGGCCGGCGAGGCCGATCTGCGTTCGCAGCTGCGCGGCGTCGGCGACGGCGTCGAGGCCGGCGACGCGTATCTCGCCGGCGTCGGGCTTCAGCAGCGTCGTGAGGACGCGCACCGTCGTCGTCTTGCCGGCGCCGTTGGGCCCGAGCAGACCGAGCACGCTGCCGGCCTCGACCTCGAGGTCGACGCCATCCACCGCGCGCACGTCACCGAACGTCTTGACCAGCCCTCTGACGCTGATCGCCAGCTCGCCCCTGCGAGCCCTCGGAGGCGTCTCCTCCATCACTTGATCCTGCGCATTCGATGGCATGCGGAGCAGCCTACGGGAGGTTTAGGTCAGCTACTGGCCGCATTTCCTGACATCGTTCGGGACAGGATGACGGAGACCTCGGGACGGCTGCTGAAGCTGCTCGCGCTGCTGCAGACGCGCCGCGACTGGAGCGGCCATGAGCTGGCCGAGCGGCTTGACGTCTCCGGTCGCACGATCCGCCGCGACGTCGAGCGGCTGCGCGAGCTGGGCTACCCGGTCGACGCGCTGACCGGCCCCTCCGGCGGCTACCGCCTGCGCGCCGGCACCGCGATGCCGCCGCTGCTGCTCGACGACGACGAGGCGGTCGCCGTCGCGGTCGGGCTCAGCGGCGCCGCCAGCACCTCGGTCGCGGGGATCGAGGAGACCTCCGTGCGCGCGCTCGTGAAGCTGGAGCAGGTGCTCCCCTCCCACCTGCGCCGGCGCGTGACCGCGCTGCGCTCGGCGACCGTGACGCTGCCGGCGACCGGCCCGACGATCGACCCCGAGGCGCTGACCGCGATCGCCGCCACCTGCCGCGACCGCGAGCGGCTGCGCTTCGGCTACACCGGCCGCGACGGCGGCGAGAGCCGGCGGCGCGTCGAGCCGCACGGGCTCGTCAACCTGCACGGCCGCTGGTACCTCGTCGCGTGGGACTGCGACCGCCGCGACTGGCGCACCTTCCGGCTCGACCGGCTGGAGCGGCCGACGCCGGCCGGGACGCGCTTCGCGCCGCGCGAGCCGCCGGGCGGCGACGCCGTCGCCTACGTCACGCAGGGGCTGTCCTCGGTGCCGCACCGCTGGCACGCGCGCGTGACGCTGCGGGCGACCGCCGCCGAGATGAGCGAGCGCTTCCCGTCGGCGTGGGGCGGCTTCGAGCCGCTCGGCCCCGACAGCTGCGAGTACCGCACCAGCGACGACGAGCTGGAGTGGGTCGCCGCGCGGATCGGGATGCTCGGCGTCGAGTTCGAGGTGCACGAGCCGCCGGAGCTGCGCGCCGTCTTCGCGCGCCTGTCCGAGCGGTTCGCGCGCGCCGGCGGGTGAGCGCGGCGGGCGCGACGCGCGCGTCCCGCGGCTCAGCGCTCGCGCGCCCCGCGGCTCAGCGCTGCGGGCGCGACGTCCGCGCCCCGCGGCTCAGCGCTGGCTCAACGCTGCTCGGCGCGCGCCTTCAACTCCTCGGCCGCCTGCACGATCAGGATCTCGCGCACGCGGTCGACGGCCGGCCCGCGCAGCAGCATCCCGAGCATCCGCCCGGGGTCGACCTCCAGCGCGTAGGTCGCGCGCGTGCGGTCGGCGCCGAGCTCCTCGAAGCTCCAGCGGCCGGTGAGCGCCTTCACGTCGCCCTTCTCCTGCTCGGTGTCGATCCGCTGCGGCGGCGCGTAGCCGAAGCGCAGCCGCGACTTGACCGTCTTGACCTTCGCGTCGGAGACGGTCTCCACCACGGTCGGGCGGCCGTCGCCGTCGCGTTCCAGCACGTCGACGGAGACGAGCGACGTCTGCCATTCCGGTGCGCGCTCGAGGTCGGCGGCGATGGCGTAGCAGCGCTCGCGCGGGGCGGCGATCTCGACGGTGTGCTCTCCGCTCAGGCTCATGGGCGGGAGCTTACGACGTGCGGCGACCGGGCAGTATCCGCGCCGTGCGATGGCTTCGAGAGGTGCTTGCGACCGCGACTGCGGTCATCTGCGCGCTCGCCTGCTCGGTGAGCGCTGCGAACGCGGACGTGAGACTGCACGACATCGGGCCGAGATTCAGCGGCCCGGTCCACGCCGCCGGCGCACCCGGCGACGGCGAACGGCTCTACGTCGTCGAGCAGGGCGGCGTCGTGAAGGTCGTCAAGGGCGGTGTCGCGACCGTCTTCGCCGACCTCTCCGCGCTCGTCCAGTCGGGCGGCGAGGAGGGGCTGCTGTCGATCGCGTTCCCGCCTGACTTCCAGACCAGCCGCCTGTTCTACGTCTACTACACGAACAGATCGGG
>DATIOB010000433.1:0-13683 GCA_035473605.1 Conexibacter sp. | reverse complement strand
GGCCGAAGACCTCGTGCGCGTGGCTGAGGGCGAGGCTGCGGCCGGTGCGCGCGTTGTTGACGCGCATCCCGCGCTCGAAGTGACCCGAGCAGATCCGCACGAACGCGACCCGGTCGCGATGGCGCGGGTCCATGTTCGCCTGCACCTTGAAGACGAGCCCGGAGAAGGGCGCTTCCAGCGGCCGTTCGCCGGCCGGTTCGCCGGCGGCGTCGACCTCGCGCCGCGGCGAGGGCGCCGGGGCCAGGTCGACGAGCGCCTTCAGCAGCGGCCCGACGCCGAAGTTGGAGACGGCCGAGCCGAAGAACAGCGCGGTCGCCTGACCGTCGCGGAAGGCGTCGTCGTCGAACTCCTCGTCGACGGCGTCGAGCAGCTCCAGCTCCTCGCGCGCGGTCGCCCAGGCGGGGTCGTCGGCGTCCTCGGCGCTGTCGGCCGAGAGGATCACCTCGGGCGCGACGGTCGCGCCGCCGGTCGTGCGCGTGAAGCGGTGGAAGAGGTTGGTTCTGCGGTCGATCACGCCCTCGAACGAGCCGGGGATGCCGACCGGCCAGTTGAGCGGGATCGCCTGCAGGTCGAGCACGGTGGAGAGGTGGTCGAGGATCTCCAGCGGCTCCATGCCGGGGCGGTCGTACTTGTTGACGAAGGTCAGCAGCGGGATTCTGCGCGCTCGCGCGACCTCGAACAGCCGCAGCGTCTGCGGCTCGACGCCCTTCGCCGCGTCGATCAGCATCACGGCCGCGTCGACCGCGGAGAGGACGCGCAGCGTGTCCTCGGAGAAGTCCTTGTGGCCCGGCGTGTCGAGCAGGTTGAAGACGTTGCCCTCGTACTCGAAGCGCAGCACCGTCGAGGAGACGGAGATGCCGCGTCTGCGCTCCAGCTCCATCCAGTCGGAGGTGACCTCGCGCCGTCCCGCTCTCGCCTTCACCGCGCCGGCCTCGCCGTGCAGCGCGCCGGCGTACAGCAGCAGCTTCTCCGTGAGGGTGGTCTTGCCGGCGTCAGGGTGGGAGATGATCGCGAACGTCCGGCGCCGCGCCGCCTCGGCGGCGATCGTTCCGGCCGCCGCGGGGGCGAGGGGCGTGCTGCTCATGCCCTCAGGATGGCAGGCCCGGCTCCTCGAGCGCCTCCATCGGCGTCGGCTCGCCGCGCGCGGCGCTCGCGCGGCCGCCGAGGTACTCGCCGACGATCACCGCGATCAGGACCGCGAGCACCAGCAGCGCGACGACGAGCGCGGAGAGCGAGCCGCCGACGAGGCCGATCACGACGCAGGCGAGCGCGCCCGCGGGCCGCTTCCAGCCGGGCGAGCCGGTCAGCCGCCAGCGGAAGAGCGAGTGGCCGAGCAGGTAGAGCGCCGGCCCGCCGACGCTGATCGCCAGTCTCCAGCCGTGCAGGTGGTCGCCCGGATGCGCGATCGTCAGCTCGTCGCCGACGGCGGAGACGATCACGCCGGCGATCAGCACGACGTGCAGGTAGGTGTAGCCGTCGCGCGCGAGCGTCGTGCGGCGCTCGCCGGCCAGCTCCAGCCGCCGCTCGGCGATCGCCGCGACGTAGTTGAAGTAGAGCCACCACATCGCCGCCGTCGTCAGGAAGGCGACGGCGAAGGCGGCGACGCGCTCGCCGGTCAGCTCCAGGTCGGAGGTCGTCGCACCGGTCAGCACGATCGACTCGCCGAGCGCGATGATCACGAACAGCTGGAAGCGCTCGGCGAAGTGGGTCGTCTGCACCTGCCAGACGGCTCCGGTCGCGCGCTTGAGCCACGGCACCCAGTAGAGGTGCAGCGGCGCGCTGTAGTCGAGCGCGAGCGCGATCAGCCACAGCAGCGTGCGCGTCGACCCCTCCGCGAGCGCGCCGGCGATCCAGAAGATCCCGGCGAACACGAACCAGACGAGGATCCGGCCCGAGCGCTCCCGCTCCGGCGTGCCGCCGGCCGACGCCGCGAACGTGAGGAAGAGGTGGCGGCCGACCTGGATCACGACGTAGGAGCCGGCGAACAGCAGCGCGCGGTCCCCGAACGCCTCCGGGATCGCGACCGCCATCAGCAGCGAGGCGAGCATCACCGCGATCAGCAGCAGCCGCACCGCGATCGACTCCGGGTCGAGCTCGTTCGTGACCCAGGTCGTGTAGTTCCACGCCCACCAGACGACGAGCAGCACGAGCGCCGACTGGCCGACGCCGGTCCAGTCGAGGTGCTCCAGCAGCAGGTGCGAGACCTGCGTGATCGCGAACACGAAGACGAGGTCGTAGAACAGCTCGAGCGTCGTCGCCCGCTGTCTCTCGGGATCCCCTGGCGCGCGTTGGAAGCGGCTGCTCATCGGCGCGAGTCTACGGCGCGCCGCCGACCTCACCGCGCGAGGAACCGGATCGACGGGCGGCCGGGGCCGGCGCCGTCGGGGGTGACCTCGGCGTCGACCTCGTAGACGTCGGCGATCAGCTGCGGCGTGAGCACCTCGGCGGGCGTCCCGAGCGCGGCGACGCGGCCGCCCGTCAGCACGACGAGACGGTCGCAGAAGATCGCCGCGAGATTGAGGTCGTGGAGCGCGACGACGGAGGTCAGCGGCAGCCGCCGCACGAGCGCGAGCAGGTCGAGCTGATGGCGCACGTCGAGGTGGTTGGTCGGCTCGTCGAGCAGCAGCTCGCGCGGCTCCTGCGCGAGCGCGCGGGCGATCTGCGCGCGCTGCTGCTCGCCGCCGGAGAGCGCGTGCCAGCGGCGCGCGCGCAGCGCGACGAGGTCGGTGTCGAGAAGGGCGCGCTCGACGGCGCGGTCGTCGGCGGCGGCGTCGCCCGACCAGGCGCCGCGGTGCGGGATCCGGCCCAGCCGCACGACCTGCTCGACGGTCAGGTCGACCTCGGTGCCGGCCTGCTGCGCGACGACCGCGACGCGTCGCGCGACCTCGCGCCGCCGCAGCCCGCCGAGCTCGGCGCCGTCGAGCAGGACCGCGCCGCCGCTCGGTCTGCGCAGCCCCGCCAGCAGTCGCAGCAGCGAGGACTTGCCGGAGCCGTTCGGTCCCAGCAGGCCGAGCGTCGCGCCGACCGGCACCTCCAGCGTGACGCCGTCGACGATCAGCGCGCCGCCGGCCGACCACGACACCGCGCGCGCGTGGAGGCTCACGTCCGCCGCCCCCGCTGCGCGAGGATCGCGGCGAAGGCCGGCACGCCGAGCAGCGCCGTGACGACGCCGACCGGCAGCTCCTGCGGCTCGAACAGCGTGCGCGCGGCCGTGTCGACCCAGACGAGGAAGATCGCCCCGGCGATCGCGGTCGCCGGCAGCAGCCGCCGGTGGCCGGGGCCGACCAGCAGCCGCGCCGCGTGCGGCAGCACCAGCCCGACGAAGCCGATCGCGCCGGCCGCGCTGACGAGCGTCGCCGTCAGCAGCGCGGTCACGACCAGCAGCAGCGCGCGCACGCGCGTGACCGAGATCCCGAGCGCGCCGGCGGCGTCCTCGCCGAAGGCGAAGGCGTCGAGCGCCGCCGACTGCGACAGGCAGATCGCCAGCCCGAGCGCGCAGACGGCGCCGCACAGCGCGACGTCCTGCCAGTTGGCGCCGCCGAGCGAGCCGAGCAGCCAGAACAGCACGCCGCGTGTCTGCTCGGCGTCGGCGGAGGAGAAGACGAGGAAGGTCGTGACGGCCATGAACAGCTGCGTCCCGGCGACGCCGGCGAGCACGACGCGGTCGGTGCCGCCGCCGCTGACGGCCGCCAGCGCCAGCACCAGCCCGAAGGCGACGAGCGCACCGGCGAAGGCGCCGGTCGAGAGCGCGATCGCGCCGCCGCCGACGCCCGCGACGATCACCAGCACCGCGCCGGTCGAGGCGCCGGAGGAGATCCCCAGCACGAACGGGTCGGCGAGCGGGTTGCGCAGCAGCGGCTGCAGGATCGCGCCGCAGATCGCCAGCCCCGCGCCGCAGACGGCCGCCAGCAGCGTGCGCGGCAGCCGCAGGTCCCAGACGATCCCCTCCTGGATGCGCGAGAGGCCGGCGTCGCCGAGGCCGAGCTGCTGGCCGATGACCGCGTAGACGTCGCCGACGGCGATCTCGGCCGGTCCGATCGTGATCGCGACCGCGATCGAGAGGGCGAGCAGCAGCGCGCCCCCGAGTCCAAGAGCGGCTGCTTTCAACGCCGTCCGAAGACCACGTAGTCGTCGAGCAGCTGCCAGACCGTCCCGACCTCCGCGAAGCCGGCCTGCGCCAGCGCCGCGAGCTGGAAGTCGACGGCGGTCGTCGGGGGCGCGCCGCGGCCGGCGAAGCGGCGCTCGCGCTCGGCCGCCAGCTCGGCGCCGCCGGGCCCCGAGCGCGCCTCCTCCCACCAGGCGTCCCACGTCGGCGCGCCGGCGGCGTGGCCGGCCCGCTGCGTCGCCTCGTCGTGCGCCGCGGCGACCGCCCGCAGCGTCGGCGAGCGGCCGTCGAAGCGGAAGTGGTCGCCGTTGAGCAGCAGCCCGCCGGGTGCGAGCAGCTCGCACGCCTGCGTGTAGACACGTACGAGCTGGTCGGGTTCGAGCCAGTGCAGCGCGGTCGTCGAGACGCAGGCGTCGGGGGCGGCGCCGTCGAGCGCGGCGCCGACCGCCGCCGGCCAGCCGGCGTCGAGCAGGTCGCCGTCGAGCAGCGTCAGCCGTTCGCCGTGGCGCTCGGCCAGCGCCCGCCGCGCGACGTCGAGCAGCAGCGGATCGTGGTCGATCCCGAGCACGCGCGCCCCCGGCAGCGCGTCGAGCAGGCGCGCGCCGAGCGAGCCCGGCCCGCAGGCGAGGTCGACGATCAGCGGCGCCGGTCCGAGCGTCAGCTCGAGCACCTCGGCGATGATGCGGAAGCGGCCTTCGCGGTCGGCGATGTACGCCGCCTGCTGGGCGTCCCAGCGCGCGAGCTGGTCAGCGGCGGCGGTCGCGGCCGGCGTTCCGGGCGCGGCGCTCATCTGCCGGCCAGCCCGAGTCTGCGCAGCCCGTCGGCGACCGTCTCGACCGCGTCGACGTTGCGCAGCGACGGATCCATGTCGGAGCCGGAGAGCACGATCCAGCGTCTGTTGCGCACCGCGGTCAGCCGCTTGGCGACCGGGTCGGACTCGAGGAATCTGATCTTCGCCTCCGCGCTGTCGCCCTCGTCGCCGCGCGTCAGGTCGGCCAGCACGAGCACGTCGGGATCGCGGTCGAGGATCGCCTCCCAGCCGATCTCCGGCCACAGCTGTCTGTTGTCGGCGAAGGCGTTTCTGGCGCCGATCGCGCGCGTGACGATCCCGGGCGCGCCGCAGCAGCCGGCGATGTACGGCGTCTTCGACGACGAGTACCACCACATCAGCGAGACGTCCTCGGCGCCGAGGTCGCTCGACGCTCTCGCCATCCGCTCTCTGAGCGACTCGACCAGCGCCGCGCCTCTCTCCTGCACGCCGAAGATCTGCGCGACCTCGGCGATCTCGGCGTAGAGGTCGTCGAGCGTCAGCTCGTCGGCCTGCTGGGCGGTCTGGCCGCCGCACTCGCTGGAGGACTGGTAGGTCGGCACGCCGAGCTGCTCGAAGCGGTCGCGCGGGGCGACGCCCTCGTCGGTGAACGACCAGTCGAAGGTCGCGTAGACGAAGTCGGGCTCGGCCTTCAGCACGCGCTCGAAGGAGGCGAAGTCTCTGCTGATGACCGGAACCTTCGCGTTGGCCTCCGCGAGCGCCGGCGTGACCGGGTCGCTCCACGAGACGCTGCCGGCCATGCGGTCCTCGAGCCCGAGCGTCAGCAGCAGCTCGGTCGCCGGCTGGTTGATCGAGACGGCGCGCTCGGGCGCCTGCTCGATCACGACCTCGCGCTGGCAGTTTCTGAGCGTGACCGGGTAGGTGGCGGCGGCCGTCACGGTCGTCGCGGTGGCGGTCGTGCCGCTGCCGGCGGCGGTCGCGGCGGTCGCGGCGGGGCTGTCGCCGTCGGAGCCGCAGCCGGCGAGCAGGCCGATGCCGAGCACGGCGACGGCGGAGAGCGTGGGAAGGGTGAGGGCGCGCGGAGACACGCTGGCCTTTCGATCTGGGACCCGGTCGCGGGGCCCGTTGTGGACGATCCGGCCGCCCGCTGCGAATGCACGCGGAGGGCCGCAAGCCAGCAGGTCTTCGGGCTCGGGATCGTCCGGGTGGAGCGCCTTCCCAGACCGTTGCCGGTCCAGTGGCCGATGCTCCGCCCGTCCCCCATACCGCTGCGCGTCAGCTCCGGTCTCTCACCGGATTCCCTGACCCACGTGGTGGGTGCGACTGGCTCGCCCGGGACCCTACCGCGCGGCGCGCTCGGCCGCCGTCCGCGCGACGATCCGCAGCTGTGCGCGCAGCACGATCCCGATGAACGGCGACAGCGGCCGCCAGTAGCGCAGGAAGGCGCGGCGCGACTGCGGATCGGTCGCCAGCGTGCGGCATTCGTAGCTGACGAGCACGCGGCCGGCGCCGTACGGCCGCAGCGAGAAGGCGGCGACGATCTTCGCGAAGCCCGGCTGCGCGAAGCCGGCGAAGTCGCGCGCGTCGAGCGTCTCCCAGCTCGTCTCGCCGGCCCAGAAGCGCCCGACCACGCCGATCGCGACCTCCTGCGGCGGCCGCTCGCCGAGCAGGAGCCATTCGCCGTGGGCGCCGAGGTCGGCGATCCGCATCGTCGTCGCGGGCGCCGGCTGCGGCAGCGGCCGGCGCCGCACGGCAGAGGTGATCCGCTCGCCGAGCGCGCGCAGCTGGAAGAGCGCCCGCACCGGCTGCTGCTCGGCGGTGCGCATGAAGTCGGCCGCGCGGACCGCGTCGTAGACCTGCGCGAGGTCGCCGTCGATCAGCAGGTGCTCGACGCGGACGGCGTCGGCGTGTGGCAGCAGCTCGTCGAGCAGGAGCGGGGCGGTCATGCACCAACTCTGGCGTGACCGCCGGCGAACGTCATCGGCGCCCCCTACGCGGGGACGGCCGTAGTTCTCACCCATTCGCCCCGCGCCATCACGCGCGTCAGCGCGAGGTCGCGGTCGAGCACGACGAGGTCGGCGTCGCGGCCGGGGGCGATGGAGCCCTTGCGCTCGCCGATCCCGAGCAGCTCGGCCGGCGTCGTCGCCGCCATCCGCGCCGCGTCGGCGAGCGTCACGCCGCCGAACGCGACGGCGTTGCGGACAGCGGCGTCCATCGTCAGCGTCGCGCCGGCGATCGTCGTGCTGCCGGGCAGCGTCGCGCGGCCGGCGCGGACGCAGATCGAGCGGTCGCCGAGGCGGTAGTCGCCGTCGGGCAGCCCGGTCGCCTCGATCGCGTCGGTCACCAGGACCGTGCCGACCGCGCCTTTGAGCCGCATCAGCAGCCGCACCGCGGCCGGGTCGACGTGGACGCCGTCGCAGATCACCTCGCAGGTCAGCTCGTCGCGGTCGAGCGCGGCGCCGAGCAGGCCCGGGTCGCGGTGGTGCAGCGGCCGCATCGCGTTGAAGGCGTGCGTGACGGCGCGCGCCCCGGCCTCGATCGCCGCGACCGCCTGGGCATAGTCGGCGTCGCTGTGCGCGAGCGAGACGAGCAGCCCGCGCGCGACCGCCCGGCGCGTCAGCTCCAGCGCGCCGGACAGCTCCGGCGCGAGCGAGATCGAGCGCGCCGCAGGATGGCCAAGCAAGCGTTCGGCCGCGTGGCTCAGGGGCGGCTCGCCCGCGCCGTCTGCGTCTGAGCCGGCCGCGCCGTCCGCAGGCGCCATGAAGTGCGCCGACTCCATCGCGCCCGGCCTGATCGCGCTCAGGAACGGTCCCTCCAGATGGGCGCCGAGCACGTCGGCGGCGCCCGGTTGGGGCGCTGCCGAGGCCGCGCCGATCGCGTCGAGCGCGCCGAGCAGCTCTTCGACCGGCGCCGCGACGGTCGTCGCCAGCAGCGCCGTCGTGCCGTGGCGGGCGTGGAAGGCTGCGGCGCGCTGCACCTCGGCCGGATCGTCGGTGTTGAACTGCGCGCCGTCGCCGCCGTGCACGTGCACGTCGACGAAGCCCGGCAGCAGCCAGCGCCCGTCCAGCTCGATCCGCTCGGTGTCGGCGGCATCGTCCGGGCGAGGGCTGGGCTCGCGCAGCTCCGTGATCCGTCCTTCGCGGACGACGACGTCGGCCCAGCGGACGCCGTCCGGCGTCACGACGCGACCTCCGGCGAGAATCAGCCCGGCCACGTCGCCAGCTCCTCCGCCGCGCTGCCGGCCGCCTGCCAGCCGGCGAGGCCGGCGCCGATCCAGCCGGCGCGCTCGCCCAGCGCGGCGGCGCGCAGGCGCGGGGGCGGGCCGAAGCGGACCTCCTGCCCCAGCCGTGCCGCGAGCGGGTCGAGCAGCGCCGCGCCGGCCGACGAGACGCCGCCGCCCAGCACGATCAGCTCGGGATCGAGCAGCGCGGCGCAGCCGGCCAGCGCCCGCGCGAGCGCGTCGATCGCCTGCTCCCAGACGGCGACGGCATCGGCATCTCTCGCGCACGCGCGCGCGAGCACCTCCTCGGCGCGCATCCCGTAGACGCCGCTGCGCTCGGCGTAGCGCTCGCTGACGTTGCGGCCCGAGGCAAGCGCCTCGAGACAGCCGCGCTTGCCGCAGGCGCAGAGCGGCCCGTCGGGCAGCACGCCGACGTGGCCCAGCTCGCCGGCCGCGCCGCGGGCGCCGAGCAGCACCCGTCCGCCGCTGACGAAGGCGCCGCCGATCCCGGTCCCGATCGTCACCAGCAGCCAGTCGCGCGCCCCGCGCGCGGCGCCGAGCGTGCCCTCGGCGAGCGCGGCGGCGCGTGCGTCATGCCAGACGACCGCGGGCAGACCCAGGCGCTCCTCGGCGATCGCGCGCAGCGGCAGCTCGCGCCAGCCGAGGTTGGGCGCCAGCGCGACGACGCCGTTCTCGTCGTCGACGAGGCCGGGCACCGCGAGCGCGACCCGCGCCGACGGTCCGGCGATCCCGATCAGCTCGGCGGCGAGCGCCAGCACCGCCTCGACGACGGCGCCGCCGCCGGCGCCGCGGGGAGTCGAATGGCGCCGCTGGACGCGCAGCGTCCCGTCGTGCTCGATCACCGCGCCCTTCAGCCCGGTGCCGCCGACGTCGATCGCGACGACGGCGCTCATCGCGCCGCCCGCCCGCCGCGCTCCGGCGCCCTCATGTCGCGGTCACCTTGCGCAGGTTGGCCGGCGCGTCGGGGTCGCGGCCGCGCAGCAGCGCCAGCTCGCACGCGAGCTGCTGACCGCGCACGACGGCGACGATCGGCGCCAGCGCCTCCGTCACGGCGGGCAGCGGCAGGTCGGCGTCCGGCGAGGTCGAGATCGTCAGCACGCGCGCGCCGCGCTCGCGCAGCACGCCGACGAGATCCGCGACGTCGGCGGCGGCCGGCCCGTCGCCGGCCGCCAGCGCGATCACGGGGAAGCCCTCGCCGACGATCGTGATCGGACCGTGGCGGAGGTCCGCGGAGGAGAAGCCGTCGGCCGCGATCGCGGCGGTCTCCTGCAGCTTCAGCGCCGTCTCGAGCGCCGCGCCGTAGAGCAGGCCGCGGGCGGTGACGACGAGGCGCGTGTCACCGACCAAGCGCTCGGCAGCGTGGCGTGCCGGCGCGGGGTCGTCGAGCACCGCTTCGACGGCGGCCGGCAGCTCGTGCAGCTGCGCGTCGTTGAACGGGACCGGCCCGAGCGCCCGCGCCAGCAGCGCGAACGCGAGCAGCTGGGCGGTGACGGTCTTCGTCGCCGGCACCGCCAGCTCCGCGCCGGCGTCGAGCGCGACGACCGCCTCGGCCGCCAGCGCCAGCTCGCTCGTCGCGTCGTTGGTGACCGCCAGCGCGCGAGCCCCGGCGTCACGCAGGCGCGCCAGCGTCTGGACGATCTCCGGCGTCTGGCCCGACTGGCTGACGGCGATCGCGAGCTGGCCGCCGTAGTCGACCCGCGCGCCGTAGAGCAGGTGCAGCGACGGCGCCGCCAGCGAGACCGGCCGGCCGCTGGCCAGCTCGATCAGGTAGCGGCCGTAGACCGAGGCGTGGTCGGAGGAGCCGCGCGCGACGATCGCCGTCCCGGTCAGCGGACGCGGCGCGACGCTGCGCACCGCCTCCGCGACCGCGTCCGCTCGCGCGACCAGCCGCCGCAGCACAGCCGGCTGCTCGGCCATCTCGGCGGTCATGCGAGCGCCCATGCCCATCGCTATCTGATGCCGGCCGCGTCGCACGCGGCCTTGTAGGCGTCGGTGCAGATCTGCTCCGCGGTCGCGAAGCCGTCTCTGATGATCACGTCCTGGATGTTGTCTCTTGTGATCACGATCGTGTCGAGCAGCACCGACGGCACTCTTCTGGAGCTGTTGTTGTCGACCTCGGTCGTCGTGATCGACGGGACGCCCTCGCCTCTGGCGAGCGGGACGGCCAGCTCGGCCGCGGTCGAGGCGATCTCGTTGATCGGCTGGTAGATCGTCATCAGCTGCTCGCCGGTGAGGATCCGCTGCAGCGCCGCGACCTCGGCGTCCTGGCCGGTGATCGGCTTCGATCTGGGGTCGATCCCGTTCGACTTCAGCGCCGCGATCGCGCCGCCGGCCATGCCGTCGTTGGCGGAGTAGACGCCGTCGAAGCCGTCCTTGCCCGCGCTCGTGATCGCCTGCTCCATCTCCGTCTGGGCTCTGTCCGGGCTCCAGTCGGGCGTGTCGTACTCCTTCACGACGTCGACGCCGGCTCTGTCGAGCACGTCGTGCGCGCCCTCCTTGTACGGCGCCGAGTTGGAGTCGGTCGGCGAGCCGTTGATCATCACGATTCTCGCCCCGGACCCGCCGCCGGGCAGCGCTCTCAGCAGCGCCTCGCCCTGCTGCTGGCCGACTCTGAAGGGATCGATCGAGACGTACGCGTCGAGGTCGGCGCCGTCGATCAGGCGCGCGTAGCTGACGACCGGGACGTCGCGCGATCTCGCGTTGTTGGCGATCGCGGCCGCCGATCTGACGTCGACGGCGTCGACGACGAGCACCTTCGCCCCGTTCGTGATCGCCTGCTCGGCCTGCTGCTGCTGTTGCGCGGCGTCCTGCTCGGCGTTGGCGTAGATCACCTCGCAGTCGGGGCACAGCTCTCTGACCTTGGCGACGAAGCTCGGACGGTCCTGGTTCTCGTAGCGCGCCGTCTTGGACTCCGGCAGCAGCAGCGCGATCTTCGGCGCGTCGCCGCCTCCGCCGCTGCTCGCGGTCGTGCCGCCGCCTCCATCGTCGTCGCTGCTGCCGCAGGCGCTCGCGCCGAGCGCGAGCGCGCCGGCGAGCATGAGGGCGGTGCCCGTGCGAATGAACGACATACCCACTTCTCCCCGTCTGGTTGGACAGACATTCGACCGCCGATGGCGGCCACGCTGCGGACCGTAGCGCTCTGGTCTATACCAGTCAAGTGGCTGGAAGTCGGTCTGTGCGAACGGGGCCCGTGCTTGCTGGTGTCGCGGCCGGTCGGCTGGTATACACCACGACCATGGAAGGGTCCCGTCGCCGCGCGCAAGCCGATGCCAGCACGCTCGGGCCGCTGGTCGGCTCGCGGCCGAAGGGGGAGCAGCTGCGCAGCGCGCTGGAGCAGCTGATGGCGGGGCTTGGGCCGGGCGCGCTGCTGCCGTCGGAGCGGATCCTCGCCGAACGCTTCGAGGTCGCGCGGATGACGGTCCGGCGCGAGCTCGACCGCCTCTGCGCCGACGGGCTCGCCTACCGCGTCGAGCGCCAGGGCACGTTCGTCGCCGATCCGCGGATCGTGCAGACCGACTCGCTCTCCTCCTTCAGCGAGGACATCGTCGCGCGCGGGATGACGCCGGGCGGCTACGTGCTGGCGCAGGAGCTGCTCGAGGCCGACGAGGCGATTGCCGCGGCGCTGGAGCGCCCGCCGGGAATCGCGGTCGTGCTGATCCACCGCGTCCGCACCGCCGACGGCGTGCCGCTCGCGGTCGAGTGGGTCTACCTGCCGGCCGAGGACTTCCCGCGGCTGGAGTCGGCCGCCCTGGAGGACCGCTCGCTCTACGGGCTGCTGCGGCAGAGATACGGCGTCACCTTCGGCGAGGCGAGCCAGCGCGCGAGCGCCGTCGCGCTCACCGGCGAGGAGGCGACGCTGCTGGCGACCGAGCCCGGTGCCCCGGCCTTCCTCTTCCGCCGCGTCACCCGCCGCCACAGCGGTCGCGTGATCGAGTCGGCGCGCTCGCTCTATCGCGGCGACCGCTACGAGATCGACATGCGCCAGCGCCCGCGCGCCTGAGCACGGCCACCGCCAACACCAAGCATTCGCTTGGTTGTGTGTTTGGGCGGGTGCGCGGGCGGGCGCCGCGCCCAAGCATTCGCTTGGTGAGGCGGTCGACGCGCCAGGCTGGTGATCCAAGACGGCCCTGCGGCCAGAACGCGCGTGAATCGCTAAAGGTTTCCCACGGGATGCCGAGGATCGACTAAAGCCTCCTCTCGGCTCTTCATGGACGAACGCCTCCCAACTCCCGTGCCACATGCTCGCTCCGCCTCCCGGCGGCGCCGACTGCGTGCTGGCCTGGTCGGGTTCGCCGCGTTCGTGGCCTTCGGCACCGCCCCAGGCGGCGCACTCGCCGCCGACGCCGGTCAGCCCGAGGCTCAGCCGGTCGCCGCGCCCGCCGCTGCTGCGGCACCCGCCGCCGCGCCGGCCCAGCCGGCACCGGCCGCTGCCGCTCCGGCTCCGGCACCTGCTGCTGCGCCGCCGGCCGAGCCCGCTCCGGCTGCCGCCGCCCCGGCTCAGCCGGCTCCGGCGCCCGCAGCCGCTGCCCCGGCTCCGGCCCCCGCCGCTTCCGCGCCCGCTCGGCCCGCCCCGGCCCCCGCGGCCTCCGCTCCCCAGGCGCCCGCGCCTGCGGACGCGGGCGCGAGCGCGCCGCAGCCGAGCAACTCGGCCCCCGAGGATCCGGCGCCCGCCGATCCGCAGCCGAGCGAGCCCGCGCCGACCACTCCCGAGCCGAGCGAGCCGACTCCGGCCGAGCCGACGCCGGAGCAGCCCGGTGAGGAGCAGCCGAACCCGGAGCAGCCCGGCAGAGAGCAGCCGAACCCCGAGCAGCCCGGCAGAGAGCAGCCCAACCCGGAGCAGCCCGGCGAGGAGCAGCCGACGCCCGAGCAGCCGGGCGAGGAGCAGCCGACGCCCGAGCAGCCCGGCGAGGAGCAGCCGACCCCCGAGCAGCCCGCGCCCGAGCAGCCGCCGGTCGTCGAGCAGCCCGCTCCGGAGCTGCCGCCGGTCGCCGAGCAGCCCGTCCCCGAGCTTCCGGCCGCTGAGCAGCCGACGCCTGAGCTGCCGGTCGCCGAGCAGCCGACGACCGAGCGCCCGACGCCGACCGAGACGAACACGCCCGCCGCGCTGCCGAAGCCGGCGACCGGTTCCGGCGTGCTGCGTCCGATCGTGACCGCGGGCGGCGGCGAGCAGGCGCAGACGCAGCCGGCCGCCGTGGCGACGCAGCAGCCGGTCGCCACGCCGCAGCCGCTCGCAGCGACGCAACGCGTCACGCTGCCGGCGACGGTGCTGACCCCGGTCGTCGAGCCGCCCGCGCCGCTGGCTGAGCTGGTCGGCCCGCCGAGCGCGGCCGAGCGGCTCCAGCAGGCCGCCGAGCGCGACGCCGCCGTGCGGCGGATCGTGCACAAGACGCTCGTCAACCTCGGCATCGTGCCGGCCGACCCGGCCGCCGCGCGCGCCACCTCCGACTCTCCGTCGGCCGTCGCGAACTCCCCGATCTGCGCTCCGCTCGTCGCCACGGCGGCGACGCCCGGTCCCGCGAACGGCACGATCCCCGCGCCGGTCGCAGCCCAGGCCGAGCGCGACCAGCG
>DATIOB010000432.1:0-1568 GCA_035473605.1 Conexibacter sp. | reverse complement strand
CGGACACGCCGTCGAGGTGCGAGATGCGCGCGTCGGGATAGCGCGCCTCGATCTCGTCCATCTTGGCGCGCTGGTCGTCGACCTCCGAGTTGATCTCCCCGGAGATGAAGTAGCGCGTGCGGTAGGGCTCGAGCAGCTCGCTCAGTCTCTTGCCCGTTCTCGACAGCAGCTCCAGCACCAGCAGCGCCGGGATCGTTCCCGAGTCGGCGCAGTAGACGTACTGGAAGTAGTAGTGGCCCGAGACCTCGCCGCCGAAGATCGCCGCCGTCTCGCGCATCCGCGTCTTGAAGAAGGCGTGACCGACGCGGTTCATCAGCGCCGTGCCGTGGCTGGCGCGCACGACGTCGCGGACGGCGCGGCTGGCGCGCACGTCGTAGAGGACGGTCGCGCCCGGCGACTTCTCCAGCAGCGACTGCGCCAGCAGCGCCGTGAGGAAGTCGCCGTCGACGAAGCGGCCGGTGTCGTCGATGAAGAAGCAGCGGTCGGCGTCGCCGTCCCAGGCGATCCCGAGGTCGGCTCTCTCCTCGATCACGCGTCTGATGATGAACTCGCGGTTCTCCGGCAGCAGCGGGTTCGGCTCGTGGTCGGGGAAGTTGCCGTCCGGCGTCCAGTAGGAGGTGACGAGGTCGAGGCCGAGCTGCTCCAGCAGCGGGCCGACCATCGGCCCGGCCATGCCGTTGCCGCCGTCGACGACGACCCGCAGCGGCTTGACCAGTCTCGGGTCGATGAACGACAGCGCGGCCTGCTGGAACTCCTCGTAGATCTGCACCGAGTCGCAGTCGCCGCCGCCGAGCGGATCGGGGATGCCGGTCTCGATCAGGCGGCGGATGTCCTGGATGCCGCTGTCGCCTGAGAGCGCGAGCGCGCCCTTGCGCACGAGCTTCGCGCCCGTGTACGCCTTCGGGTTGTGCGACGCGGTGCACATCAGGCCGCCGTCGAGGTCGCGGGAGCCGACGAGCCAGTAGAGCATCTCGGTGCCGACCTGGCCCGCGTTGACGACGGTGACGCCCTCGTGGACGAGACCGTCGCGGTAGCGGGCGGCCAGCTCCGGGGCGGTCAGCCGCATGTCGCGGCCGAGCGCGACCGTGAGGTCGGTGACCTTCTTGCCGCTGAGGTCCGCCAGGACATGTGCGAAGGCGCGGCCTATCAGCTCGGCCACGTCGCCGTCGATGTCCTGCTCGTAGAGCCCGCGGATGTCGTAGGCCTTGAAGATGTTCGGAGAGACTTCGCGCATGTGTACCGGCATCCTAGGGGGCGCGGGCGCGGAAGTGCTCTGACATGATCCCGCCCCCATGGAGCCGGGCGAGCTGACCGTCGTGATCCTCTGCGGAGGACGGGGCACACGACTGCAGGAGCACACGCAGTCGATCCCCAAGCCGCTCGTCGAGATCGGCGGCCGCCCGATCGTCTGGCACGTGATCGAGCTGTACCGCGCCTTCGGCTTCCGCCGCTTCCTGCTCTGCACCGGCTACAAGGGCGAGCTGATCGAGCGCTTCGCCGCCGGCGAGCGGTGGCCGGCCGGGGTCGAGGTGTGCTGCCTCGACACAGGGCTGGAGACGCCGACCGTC
>DATIOB010000431.1:0-3848 GCA_035473605.1 Conexibacter sp. | reverse complement strand
GGGCGCCGACGGCGCGAAGGGCGACACCGGCGCCGTGGGCGCGACCGGTCCGGCGGGGGCGACCGGTCCGGCCGGCAGCGCCGGCGCGAAGGGCGACGCGGGCGCCAAGGGCGAGACCGGCGCGAAGGGCGAGACGCCGGCCGTCGCGGTCCGCTGCTCGCTGGTGAAGAGACGCACGGCGGTCCGCTGCGCGGTCACGACGACGAGAGCGCGGGCCCGCACGGCCGCGCGCATCAGCGGCACGTTCCGCGCCGCCGGTGCGACCGCGAGAGCGAGCGGCCGCGGCAGCGCGACCGTCACGCTGCGCCCCAAGCAGCGGCTGCGCGGCAACGCCCGCGTCGTCGTGCAGCTGCGGGTGAACGGCGTCGCGCACCGGCTGGTCGTGCCGGCGCGCGCCGCCCAGTAGCGCCAGACGTGACGGCCGGCCCCGGGGGAGGGCCGGCCGCCGCGAGCGAGCGGGTGCCGCGCCGAACTCCTTCCCCCCCCGGCGCGGCACCCTCCGCTCAGCGCGTGCGGCCCTTGAGCGTGACGCGCACGGCGCGCGTCGTCGCCGGGCCGCCGGCGCTGGCGGTCACCTTCACGGTGACCACCACGCGACGGCCGGCGAGCTTCGCCGCCAGCGCGCTCGGCAGGCGCACGGAGACCGCCGCCTTCGCACCGCCCCGGACCGTCTTTGCAGCGGTGACGGCGACGCTGTGGCGCTTGCCGCCGAGCTTGACCGTGACGCGTGCGGGCACGCCGACGCGGCAGCTCGCGACGCGCTTCGGGCACGTCACCGTCGCGACCCGCGCGCCGCCGCCGCGGCCGATCGTCTGCGCACCGCTGACGGCCGTGATCGTCGCCCGCGCCGGGGCCGGGACGGGCGCCGGGTTCGGTCTCGGCTGTGGTTGCGGCTGGGGTTGCGGCTGCGGCTGCGGTCTGGGATCGACCGGCGGCGCCGGCGGCGTGCGGTCGAGCACGACCGCGGTCTCGGCGCTGACGGCGTCGACGCTCGCGCTGTAGCGCACGCGCACGAGATAGGTCCCGTCGGCGTCAGGCAGCTCGATCGCCGTCTTGCGCGATCTGGGACCGACGGCGTAGGAGTCGATCAGCTCGTCGTCAGGGCCGAACAGCTCGACCTCGGCCGTGGCGCCCTCAACCGGCGCGATCGTGACGATGCGGTCGAGCCATTCCTTCGGACCGGCGACCGTCGGCGCGGCGCCCGGCACCGGCTCCACCAGTCTGTCGGTCAGCAGCAGCGCGTTGAAGACGGCGATGCCGCTCGTCGGGATCAGCACCAGCACGTGGTCGCCGGCCGGGATCTCACCGCTGTCGAAGACGGTCTGCCCGTCGAGCCGCTCCGGACCGACGAAGCTCACGTGCCCCGCTCTGACGCCGTCGATGAGGACGTCGGCCTCGCCGAGGTTCGTATCGACCGAGCCGAGCATCACCGCGCGCGTGCCGCGGAAGGGAACGGTCATGGTGGCCGGCTGACCGGGCGGGTAGTTGAGGATGTGGCTGCCGCCGAGCGATCCGGCCGCACCGAACGTCAGCCACGTGCCGGTCGTTCTGACGACGGGATCGGTCGCGAGGATCGCCGAGCTGTCAGCCGCGAGGCCGACGCCGTAGAGGTGGCCGGTGCCGGTCGCGCCGCCGTCGGCGCCGTTGTCGAGGCCGATCTGCACGTTGCCGCAGTCGCTGCCGGCGAACGAGATCGCCACCGGATGACGCCGCGCTCCGCTGACCCACTGCTCGGCGAGCAGCCTGTCGCTGCAGGTGTCGTGCACGAACAGCCGCATCCGCTCGCCGCGCACCGCGACCTCCGCCGACAGGCGGAACGTCGGCAGCGGCGCCCCCGCCTGCAGGTTCGCGAGCGTGACGCCCTGGTAGATCGCCGTCCGCTCGCCGGCCGCGCCGGCGACCCTCGCCGCCCAGTCGCCGTCCGGCCGCTGCTCCACGTCCGGATCGCCGACCTGGCTCCACCAGGCCGGGCCCTTCAGCTCGAACGAGGCGTTCTTCAGGGTCGTCGACTTCTGACCGAAGTCGGTCGTCAGGTCGGTGATGCGCGCGCCGGGCATCGTGGTCGCAGTCGAGCCGACGTAGTCGTTGTCGGCGAAGCTGACGCGCGAGATCGGCGCGTGATCGCCCGCCGCGGCGGTGTAGACGTCGTCGCACCAGCAGCCGGCGGCCTCGGGCGCTTCGAGTCTGTTGTCGTGGATCGAGACGTCGCTGATCGCGACCTCGTTCTGGTCCGGCGCGTTGGCGCCCCAGGCGATGAACGCGACCGCCTTGCAGCAGGCCGGCCACACTCTCACGACGTTGTTGTCGATCTCGATCCGCTGCGACGGCTGCGGGTCGTCGCTCGACCACCAGCTCGTACCGCGGGGATCGGCGTACGACGACCACACGTAGATGCCGTCGTCGCTGGAGATGATGTCGTTCCCGGTGATCCGCACGTCCTGTGAGTTCTGCAGGCTGATCCCGTCGCTGCTGCCGTGGCCGCCGAGGTCGACGTGCGCGGTGACGTTCTCGACGAGCCCGTGTCTGGTCGTGAACAGCGCGAGGTTGTAGCCCATCGCATCGAGGATCGTGACGTCGCGGATGACGTAGCCGTCGACGCGGTAGAAGCCGATCGGCGAGACGTGGATCGTGTCGTTCTCCGATGGCTCGCGCGTCATTCTGAGCGTGCCGCTGCCCTCGATCGTCACGTCCCTCGCGTGGGACGAGAAGAGGAACGGCTGGTTGGCGAGCCACATGTGGTCCCACTGCGCGCGCGGGATCGGCCGATCGTGGCCGCGCTCGACCGCCGGTGAGTAGTGCGCCGTGTCCTGGCTCTGCAGCAGCGTGCCGTCGACTCTCAGCGTCGTGCCGCTGCCGATCTTCAGCGAGCCGGTCAGGAACGTGTCCCCGGCGGGGATCACCACCGTGCCGCCGCCGTCGGCGGCGACGTCGTCGAGCGCGCTCTGGATCGCCGCCCGGTCGTTGGTCGTGCCGTCGCCGACGGCGCCGTAGCCAGCCTGCTTGACGTCGATGACTCTGCCAGCCGCGTGCGCCGCGACTGGAAACGCGAACAGCGCGGCGAGGACCACCGCGAACAGCAACTTCGACCGCATTCCGGCCTTTCGTTGAGATGTGTGCTGCACGTCGCGGGGGACGGCGGCGCGGATGCGCCGCCGTCCCCCGCGTGACTCACCAGCCGCTCACCGCGACCGAGTCGATCGCGACGTAGTCGGCGCTCGAGAGCGGGTTGCGCGCGCCCTGGGCCCTGATGCCCAGCACGTGCCAGCCTCTCGCGACGGTGCCCGTGCTCCACAGGTCCGCACCGGTCGCGTAGGAGCCGCTGTAGAGGTCGACGGTCCCTCTGAAGACGCCGTCCAGCCAGACGTCGGCGTAGCCCATGTTCGGGCCTCTCGTGCCGCGCCATCTGGCCTCGGTGCCGTAGAAGGTGACGTTCGCGGTCGCGCCCGCGCTCGACGTCGTCAGGTGCGTGCCGCCGAAGTCGACCGGGTCCAGCCACTGCTGCCACATGCCCGAGTAGGTGAACTTGGGGTCGCCCTCGTCCATCGCCGGGCCGTGCAGCTCGACGTCGTCGATCCGCGCCCACCCGCTCGTCGACCCGGCCGGGTCGATCCCGATCTCGTAGTTCGAGCAGGCCGTCGTCGTCGTGAACGGCAGGTCGTACGTCGTCCAGCTCGTCGCCGAGACGTTCAGCACGGCGACCGTCGTGTTGGTGCACTGGTTGTGGACGAAGAGGCGCACGTTCGCGCCGCTGGTCTGGACTCTCGCCCGATAGCGATAGCTCGTGCTCGCCGCGAGCCCGACGCCCTGGCCGAGGGCCGTGTAGCCGCTGCCGAAGTCCTGGATGTACC
>DATIOB010000430.1:0-5045 GCA_035473605.1 Conexibacter sp. | reverse complement strand
GGCCGCCACGAGGCGCTCGCCGAGGTCGACCTGGAGGTTCGGCGCGGGGAGGTGTTCGGCTTCATCGGCCCCAACGGCGCCGGCAAGACCACGACGATCCGGCTGCTGCTGGACCTGATCCGCCCGACGCGCGGCAACGTGCGGGTGCTCGGGCTCGACGCCCGCCGTGACGGCGTCGCGGTCCGGCGCCGCGTCGGCTATCTCCCGGGCGAGCTGGCGCTCTACGAGGACCTGACCGCCGCGGAGCAGCTGCACTACCTCGCCGCGCTGCGCGGCGCCGGCGCCGCGCGGATCGCTCCGCTGGCGCGACGGCTGTCGCTGGAGCTGGACCGCCCGATCCGCGCGCTGTCGAAGGGCAACAAGCAGAAGGTCGGGCTGATCCAGGCGCTGATGCACGAGCCCGAGCTGCTGATCCTCGACGAGCCGACCGGCGGGCTCGACCCGCTGATCCAGCGCGAGTTCGCGCGGCTGCTGGAGGAGGCGCGCGAGCGCGGGCAGACGGTCTTCCTCTCCTCGCACGTGCTCGGCGAGGTCGACCGGCTCGCCGACCGCGTCGGCCTCGTGCGCGACGGGCGGATCGTGCTCGTCGACGAGGTGACCGCGCTGAAGGCGCGGCTGACGCGCCGGCTCGAGCTGCGCTTCGACGTGCCGCCGCCGCCAGGGGCCTTCGAGCGCCTGCCTGGCGTGCACGCGGTCGAGCGCGAGGGCGCGCACGTGACGCTGACGCTCGACGGGCCGGCCGACGCCGCGGTCAAGGAGGCGGCGCGCCATCGCGTGCTGACGCTCACCAGCAGCGAGCCCGACCTCGACGACCTGTTCCTCGACCTGCTCGACGAAGGAGCTGACGATGCTCGCTAGCGTGTTCGCCAAGACCGTGCATGACCGCCGTCGCAGCGTGCTCGGCTGGAGCGCCGGCCTCGTCGGCCTGACCGCGCTGATGGCCGCCTACTGGCCGTCGGTGCGCGACAGCCCGCAGCTGCAGTCGTTCTTCGACGACCTGCCGGAGGCAATGAGAAGCATCGTCGGCGGCAGCGACTACAGCACGCCCGCGGGCTTCCTCAACGCAGAGCTGTTCTCACTGATGATCCCGCTCCTGTTCCTCGTCGTGGCGATCGGGATGGGCGCCCGCGCGATCGCGGCGGAGGAGGAGCGCGGCACGATCGACCTGCTGATGTCGATGCCGATCTCGCGCCGCCGCGTGCTGCTGGAGAAGGTCGCCGGCGGCGTGCTCGTCCTCTTCGCGATCGGGACGGTGCTGTTCGCCGCGCTGGCGCTCAGCGCCCTGGTGAGCGACATGGACGTGAGCGCGGGGCGGCTGGCGCAGGCGTCGCTGGCGACGGTGCTGCTGTCGCTGCCGTTCGGCGCGCTGGCGCTGGCGATCGGCTGCGCCACCGGCGCGCGCGGGCTGGCACTCGGCCTGACCGCGGCGGCGGCGGTCGCGGCCTACATGCTCAACGCGCTCGCGCCGCTCGTCGACAGCCTCTCGGGCGCCGAGGATCTGTCGCCGTTCGCCTGGTACGCCAGCGGCGAGGTGCTGCTCGGCGACGGCCTCGCGCCCTGGCGCGCCGGCCTGCTCGTCGCGGTCGCGGCGGCGCTGCTCGGGGTTGCGCTGGTGGCGCTGCAACGGCGCGATCTGCGGACGTGACCGCGGCGGCGGCTTGACGACGGCGGCGGCGACGCCCGGCACCGCTCCGCGCGCCGCCGGGTCAGGCTGCTCTCGCCGTGACCGTCACGCGCTTGCGCTCCTGTTCGTGCGGGATCGCGTGGTGCCGACGAACGTCGTCATGGGGGCCTCCGGTCATCGTGGACGCGTCGTCCCCATGATCTTCTTTGTGGCGCATCGATGGATCCGCGCTGACCCCGATTCGTTGTGCGGCGAACTTCGGAGGCGGGGGCCGTGGCTGGGGTGCCGGTTTCGGCGGGCTCGGCGCGTCAGATGGTCAGCAGTAGCTGATCAATCAGCAATCTCTCGGAAACGGGCGCGGCCTTCTACGGATGCAACAGCGCTCCTCTGAGTGCACCGTTTTTCTTACAGCCAGCAAATGGAGGGAGGGCTCCATGCCGGACCGTGCAGATGTGACCTACGCCCACGTGAGCGTCGAGCGCGCGATCGCGCGCGACGTCGAACATCCGCAGCACGGATGGTTCGACGGGTGGCTGAGGGCGAACGGGCAGACCTGGATCAGCGTGCTCTGCGCCGTCGCCTTCCTCGCGGCGGCCTTCCTGATCGCCCTGTTCGTCCACGGGACCGGAGCCGTCGAGCTGGGCTCCGGGTTCGACACCTTCGCCGCCTTCTACATCGTGGCGCAGGCGATCGAGCGGCTGCTCGAGCTGCTGGCGCTCTCGCCGATCCCGCCCAATCCCGATCCCGACGCGGTGACCGAGGAGGAGAAGAAGTCCGCCGAGCAGCGGGTGACCGCGCAGAAGACGCTCGTCGCCGCGGCGCTCTCGGTGCTCCTGGCCGCCGGGGCGAGCCTCGCGTTCGGTCTCTACTTCCTCGAGGCGGTGGGGATCACCGAACCGGAGCGCTGGATCGACGTGCTCGTCACCGCGCTGTTGCTGTCGGGCGGGACGAAGGCGCTGCACGAGCTGATCGGACGCGTCACCGCCGCCAAGGAGGTGGCGAAGGCGAGTGTCTGAGCGCGCGTCTCGCGGACCGTGCGGGCTCCACAAACCTCACGAACGAGAAAGGGTGTGGTCGTCGTGGAATGGAGAACGATCGCGTTCATCGCGATCGGCTGCGTCGTCGCGAGCTGGCTGGTGGCGTTCACGTGCCGGCTGCACGTCGTCTCGCGGCATCTGTGGAGCTGGTCGCGCCCGCGCGGGCGCCGCGAACCGGACAGATGGCATCCGCCCGGCCGCCGGCTGGCGGCTCGGCAGTTCGCCGGGGTGGCGCGCCGCCCGCTGCGCATCGTGCGCTTCTCCGGCCCGGGAGAGACGGAGCCGGAGCTGGTCGCGGCGGCGCTCGGCGCGGCGATGGGCAGACTGGGGGCGTTCGGACGATCGAGCGTCGACGTCGTGACGGCGCCGACCGTCGCCGGCTCGACGGTCGACGACATCGCGAAGGTCGTGCGCCTCGCGCCCAAGGCCGGCGACGCCGCCGAGGCCATGTTCCGCCTCTTCTGGCTTGTGCTGGGCCGCAGAGACCTGCAGCTGCGAGGATGCGTGCTGATGTCGTCGGCGCGCGGGCCGGGGCTGACGCTGACGCTCGCGACGAGCCGCGGACGGGTGCGCGACCGCGAGACGCTGTGGGCCGACGAGTTCGAGCAGACGGCTGGGGAGGACGACCCGTCGCAGACCGACGTCCACGATCGCGTCCTGCGTCTGGCGGTCGCGGGGGCGGTCTGGGCGCACTACGCGATCCTCGCAACCATCTGGGGCCTGCGCGCGCAGGAGCTGAGGGTCGCGATGCAGACGCCGACGTGGCGCAGCTACGCGGCGATGCAGATCGCCCTCGACGGACGCGACCGCCGTCCCGACTCGGTCACGATGGCGCTCGACGCGATGGCGGTCGAGCACGACCAGTCGAACCTGATGGCGCAGTTCAACCTCGCCGCGATGGAGCTGCGCGAACGCGATCTGGCGCAGGTCCGCCCGGCCGGCGAGGGCCGCCTCAGATGGCTCCACCGCGCGCTGGAGGAGCAGGAGATGCAGCGGCTCGCGGCGTCGCGCCAGCGCACGACCGACGCCCGCGACGTCGGGCGGCTGCTCGCGCGCGACACGCTCCACTACCAGGTCGTCTACAAGCTGGTCGCGTCGGCGACGAACGACGAGATCGAGGAGGGAGCAAGGCCGGCGGGCGAGCGGCGCGGCATCACCGCCGCCGAGGCGCTCGAACTGGCCGACGGTCACGCCTACGAGATGCTCGCCACGCTGCTCCTCCTCGACGACCCGAGGGGCACCGCCGCGCGCATCCGCCGCCGCAGCGACCGACGCGAGTGGGAGGCGTTCCGTGAGGTGCTGACGAAGCTGGAAGGACCGTTCCTGGCGTTGTGGGCGATGCTCGTCAGACGACAGCGGCTGCCCGACACGCGGGTCGAGGTGCCGTCGCTCGAGCGGCCGCTGCCGCGCGCCAGAGCGGTGCAGGCGGTCAAGCAGGCGATCAGCGCCCCCGACGCCGACCTCGCGAGAGCGGTCGGCCTCGTCGTCGCCTACGTCGCCGACGGGCCCCAGCTGAGCAGCCGCAGCCGCTACAACCTCGCCTGCTGGTACACCGACAACAAGCAATGGGACGAGGCGCTCAAGCACCTCGAGCTGTGCCTGCAGTCAGGCGGCCGGATGGCGCGCTGGGCGCTCGACGATCTCGAGCGCGTCCCGCTCGAGGACCCGCAGCTGATGCCGCTGCGCAACGCGCGCCCGATGGCGTGGAGAGCGATCGAACGCCGCTACGGCGACGCTCAGGTCCCGCACCCGGCGAAGGCGCGCGGGAACGACGGCGCTCGCAAGCTCGTCGTAGGCGACATCGAGACGATAGAGGTGGTGCCGACGGGCGGCGCTCCGTAGTTCTCTCGGCCCGCGAATCGTGCGTGACGGCGGATGCGCAGCCCGGCCTGAAAGAGGAATGTTGGACGAATCTGTTCCCTGCAACGCGAACGGAGTGGAGCGCATGCAACCGACGATCGTCGTCGGCTACCACGGGCTCGACGGCGCCGACGACGCGCTGGCGTTCGGCGCCGAGCTGGCGCGCGCGACCGGCGCCCGTCTCGTCCCCGCCTACGTCATCGAACAGGTCGTCGGCCGCACGGCCGACGTCGCCCGCCGGCTGCTGCGCCGGCCCGAGGCGATCGAAGGTGGGCTGCAGCTGACGGTGCGCGTCGGCGCCTCACCGGCCGCCGGGCTCGCGGCGCTCGCCGCCGAGCGGGAGGCCGCCGCGATCGTGCTCGGCTCCTCGCATCGAGCGGGTCTCAGCCGTGTCCTCGTCGGCGCCACGCCTGAGCGGCTCTTGCACAACGCGACGTGCCCTGTCGCGCTGGCCCCGCGCGGCCATGCCGCGGCCGGCCGCACGCTCGGCGCGATCGGGGTCGCCTACGACGGCCGCTCGCCGG
>DATIOB010000429.1:0-2824 GCA_035473605.1 Conexibacter sp. | reverse complement strand
CGACACCGCGGCCCGGTTCCTCTTCATCGATGCCGAGCAATTGGGAAAGCTCGCCGAGATCGCCGCCGCGCTGCCGCAGGCCGGCCGCGTGCCGGGCCGCTTCGAGCCGGTCGACGAGGGCCAGCCGTTCGCCGTCCTGGTCGACTACGCGCACACGCCCGACTCGCTCGACAACGTGCTGCAGGCCGCGCGCGGCCTGACCGAGCGGCGCGTGCTGAGCGTCTTCGGCTGCGGCGGTGACCGCGACCGCACGAAGCGCCCGCTGATGGGGGAGATCGCCGCGCGCCTCTCCGACGAGACCTTCGCGACCTCCGACAACCCGCGCTCCGAGGATCCCGCCGCGATCCTGCGCGACGTCGTCGAGGGCACCGGCAGCGGCCCGCACGTCCACGTCGAGGTCGACCGCCGCAGAGCGATCCACGCGGCGATCGCGGCCGCCGCGGCCGGCGACGTCGTCGTGATCGCCGGCAAGGGGCACGAACAGGGGCAGGAGTTTGAAGCAGGGCGCAAACTCCCGTTCGACGACGTCACGGTCGCGCGCGAGGCGCTGCGGGCCGTGCGGAACGGGGCGGACTGACCATGGGACGGATCCTGATCGCGGGCACCGCGTCGCTGCTGCTGTGCATCTTCCTCAGCCCGAAGTTCATCGCCTTCATCCGCGAACGCGAGTTCGGCCAGCAGATCCGCGCCGAGGGCCCCGAGGGCCATCACGCGAAGGCCGGCACGCCGACGATGGGCGGGATCATCATCTTCACGGCGGTCTCGATCCCGTTCCTGATCCTGACCGAGTACGACTGGCTCGCCGTCGGCGTCTTCGGGACGGCGATCGCCTGCGCGCTGATCGGCTTCGTCGACGATTACACGAAGGTCGTCCACCGCCGTTCGCTCGGCGTCAGAGGGCGCACGAAGCTGGCGGCGACGGTGCTGATCTCGATCGGCCTGTGGCTGGCGGCGACGAGAGGGGCCGGCCTGCAGCCGACGCTGCGGCTGCGCGTCGTCGACGCCCAGATCGACCTCGGCTTCCTCTATCCCGTCTTCATCTACCTCGTCGTCGCCGGCACCACCAGCGGCGTCAACCTGACCGACGGGCTCGACGGCCTCGCGGCCGGCTGCGCGGCGATCGTGCTGCTCGCCTTCATCGGCATCACCTTCATCACGACCGGGCAGCAGGAGCTGTCGCTGCTGGCCGCCTGCCTCGTCGGCGCCTGCGTCGGCTTCCTCTGGTTCAACTCCTTTCCCGCCAACATCTTCATGGGCGACACCGGCTCGCTCGGGCTCGGCGGCGCGATCGCGGGCCTGGCGGTGATGACGAAGACCGAGATCCTGCTCGTGATCCTCGGCGGGATCTTCGTGATCGAGACGCTGTCGGTCGCGATCCAGGTCTTCGCCTTCCAGACGTTCAGGCGCCGGGTCTTCCTGATGGCCCCGATCCACCACCATTTCGAGCTTCGCGGCTGGTCGGAGACGAAGATCATCCTGCGCTTCTGGATCATCGCGTCGGTCTGCGCGGCGATCGGTTTCACGATCTACCAGCAGAGCATCCGCTGAGCCGGCGCCTGCGCGCGGGAGGGTCCGGGCGGCGCGCGTCGAAGCTGGCTTGGATGGATCCGGTCTGCCGCCCGAGCCGATGAAGCGACCCCAGCGACGCGTGCGCCGCGAGCGCGTTCCGACGCAGCCGCGGCCGATCGAGCATCGCGTGCTGATCACGGCGACGCTCTGCCTGATCGCGATCGGCGCCGTGATGGTCTACAGCGCCTCCTCGGCCCGCAACCTGCTGGAGGGCGGAGGCTCCGGCACCGCCTACCTGATCCGCTACGTCGGGCTCGGGCTGATAGCGCTGGCGGGGATGCACATCATGTCCCGCCACGGCGTCGAGCTGATGAGACGGTTCACGCCGCTGCTGCTGCTCGGCTCCTTCGCGGCGCTCGTGCTGGTGCTGATCCCGGGGATCGGGACCGAGGTCAACGGCGCCCGCTCGTGGCTCGGCCCCGGCCTCTTCTCGCCGCAGCCGTCGGAGTTCATGAAGCTGGCGCTGATCCTCTACTTCGCGCAGTTCCTGGCCGCGAACCCGCGCCGGATCCAGCGCTCCTTCAAGGACATGATGAGCCCGGTCGGCTACGTCGCCGGCGCCGCCTGCGCGCTCGTGATCATCCAGCCCGACACCGGCACGACGCTGGTGATGGTCGGGATCGTCGCCTCGCTGCTGATCGTCGCCGGGGTGCCGATGAAGTACCTCGGCTACTGCGCCGGGATCGGCCTCTTCCTGCTGCTGATCCTCGTGCTGATGCAGCCCTACCAGCAGGATCGCCTGACCTCGTTCCTCGACCCGTGGGCGTCGAGAACGGGCGACGGCTTCCAGTCGGTCCAGGGCCAGATCGCGCTCGGCTCCGGCGGCCTCTTCGGCGTCGGCATCGGCCAGTCGGTGCAGAAGGTCTTCTACCTGCCGGAGGCCCACACCGACTTCATCCTCGCGGTGATCGGCGAGGAGCTGGGCCTCGTCGGCGTCGCCGTCGTGATCTCGCTGTTCGGCCTGATCGTCTGGTCGGGGCTGCGGATCGCACGGAGCGCGACTGATCAATATGCAAAGCTGCTGGCGGTCGGTCTCACCGCCCTCATCTCATGTCAGGCGATCCTCAACATCTTCGTCGTGCTGGGCATGGCGCCGCTGACCGGCGTCCCGCTGCCGTTCGTCTCGTACGGGCCGACCAACCTGATCGTGATCCTCGCGGCCGTCGGGCTGCTGCTGAACCTCGCCGACCGCAACCGCGCGTACATGCGGCTGGTCGAACCGGACCGTCAACGTGAGCGCGCCGATCAGGATCGT
>DATIOB010000428.1:0-4309 GCA_035473605.1 Conexibacter sp. | reverse complement strand
CCGCGCAGCGGGAAGCGAGCGCTCGTCGCGATCGTCGTGCTGCCCTCGTTGACGACCATGAAGCCGCTGCGGCGGCCGTCGCGCAGCCGCAGCACGCGCACGCTGTCGGAGGCCGGCGTCAACGTCGCGGCGGCGTGGCCGCGGTCGGCGGCCGCGCGACCGGCGCGCGATCCGTCGGCCACGGTCACGACGCGGTGGCCCAGGCGGGCCCAGACCTGGCTCAGCTCGCCGTCACGGCCGTCGACCTCCTGCTGCGGCAGCGGGCCGGCGGCGATCAGCGTGCCGCCCCCACGGGCGAACCGCTCGAGCGTCAGCGCCGCGCCGAGCGACAGCTGCGGCGTCTCCGGCAGCACGACCGCCTCGTAGCGCATGCGACCGACCTCCAGCGTGCCGCGCCGCGCGACGGCGTGGGCGCGCAGGACCGGATCCCGCGTGAGCGCGCCCTCGTCGAGCAGGTCGAAGTCGACCTGCTCGTCCTCGAGCGCGTGCACGGTGAGCTTGAAAGCGCTGTCGATCGCGTCGGCGTCGGGCGTGCCCTGGCCCGCCTCGGCGGCCCGCTGGGGCTGCAGCAGCGCCGTCTGCGCGATCGCCTCGTTGCGGCCCAGCTCCATCACCCGGCCGATCCAGTCGTTCAGCGGCCGCGCCAGCCTCCACCACGGGTTGGCGCCGTTGTACGGCGGCGGGTAGGGGACGGTCTCCTGCTCGGAGAAGGCCGCGTGCAGGAGCGTGAAGTTGACGCCGCGCGCCGCGAACGCGCCCGTCACGTCGCGCGTGTCGCCGGGGGTGACGTGCCAGCCGAAGGCGCCCATCGACTCGTTGTAGACCTGCGGCAGCCCGAGCTGGTGCGCGGCGCTCGCCGGCCAGCGCGGCAGCAGCCGCTGATCGCCCCGCTGGAAGTGGTCGTAGATGACGTCGGTGCCGGGGATCTGCGCCCACTGGTTGAGCGCGTTGAGGTTGCCGCTGCTTCTGATCTGCTCGGCCGGCCCGTACTCGTCCCACAGCGGGTTGGAGATGTACTGGACGCCAAGGTCCTCCATGTATCTGTGCTGCTGCTTGTAGTACGCCTCCGCGAAGCGGTCGGAGACCGTGCGCCAGAAGCGGCCTTGCACGCGCTGGCCGTCGCGACCGAAGCCGCTGCCCTGCTGCAGCGCGCTGAGCGCCTGCGCCGGGTTGGTGCCGTGCTGGCGCAGCGCGCGCTCCAGCGTCGGGGACCACGGGGTCGCGTTGAAGTGCGCGTCCGCGGAGGGGAGGAACGGCTCGTCGTCGGCGAAGCCGCGCAGGACGGTCCCGAAGGCCCACGGGAAGCGACGGTGGTACTCGCCGACGACGACGTCGAGGAAGCGACTGACGGCCTCCTCGTCGAGCGTGTCGAGGTAGTAGCGACGGAAGTTGGAGTCGTCGACCAACCGCTGCACGAGGAAGGTGTCGATCCGCCATCTGCCGGCGGGCGCGTCCCAGCTGCGGCCCTCGCGGGCGAGGCTGGTGAGGTCGACGACGGCGTTCGCGTCGTTCGCGCGCGGGCCGTCGGCCGGTCGAGCGGCGAGCGCGACGAGTCTGTCGATCGGCGCTTCGAGCTCGAAGCGGGCGAGCGCGCCCTCGTCGTCGAAGCTCTCGTCGAGCAGCGTGCTGCCGTCGGCGGCGACGACGCGCAGGTCGTCGCGCAGCGAGCGCTGCGTCGCGACGGCGCGCACGCCGACGCGGCCGCGCGGGAAGGTCGCGTCGCGGACGGTCGCGACGACGGCGCCGTCGAGGCTGGCGGTCAGCTCGTCGCCGTCGACCTGGACGCCCACTCTGTGCTCGGCTCTGGTGTCGAAGCCGGGCAGCGTGCCGCCGTCGTGCAGCAGCGTGAAGCTGCCGTCGCGCTGGCGCCAGACGTCGACGCCGCCGTCCTCGCCGAGATCGACGAGGTAGCCGTTTCTGGCGTCGGGCGAGCGCACCACCGTGCCGGTTGCGCCGCTCTGCATCCGCACCGTCGTCGTGACGGTGTAGTCCTGCCAGTCGGCGCCGTCGCGCAGCAGCGTGACGCCGGCGCGGGCCGCGGCGTCGACGACGAGCCGGCCGCCGGAGACCGACAGCCCCGTCGCGAGCAGCTGTCTGACGTCGACCTGGCGGCCGCCCTCCACGACCGCCGTGCCGGCGGCCGCCGCGCCCTGCATGCGCAGGTCGGGGCGCGGCTCATACGTTCTGCCACCGAGTCTGCCGCCGTTGACGACGATGCCGGCGCCGCGTCCGCTGGGGAAGATGTCGTCGTTGAACAGCCACAGGTGCATGCCCGTGCGCTGCGCCTCTCTGAGCGTGTGCTCGATCAGCGCGAACCACTCCTCGGTGAAGAAGCCCGGCCGCAGGTTCGGTGTGTCGTAGGGGAAGACCAGCACCTCGTCGACGCCCTGCGCGCGCAGCTCCGCGAGCTGGCTGTCGACCAGCGCCGGCGTCACGGTTCCGTTCCAGAACCACAGGACCGATGGCCGACTGTCGCTCCGCGGCTGCGCGAACTGCGCGCGGTCGAATGCGTGCGCGCTCGCCGCGCTGACGAGCCCGAGCCCGAGCCCGAGCACCGCGATACAAAGCGCCAAGAAGCGCTGGTTCATGGTTGTCTCCCTCCTAGGAACACCTGAAGCGACCATGAAGCTACATGAACGCCCACGCGCCTGGTGGAAAATGTGCTCGCCGACTCGTCTCGACGAACCTCCTCGATGATCTGCGCCTCCGGCGTCTCCGCCGTCGAGCGCCAGTTGACGCGCTGGCTGTGCGCCGGGTCGTCGGTCGGGATCAGCACGACGCGATCGGGCAGCGCCGACGGGGCGTAGCGCTCGATCGCGGGCAGCGGCGTGTCAGCGGCGAACGCGGTCGCGGTCGTGCCCGGGATCAGTGCGGCAGCCGGCAGCGCGGCCGTGAGCGCGCAGGCCGAAAGCGCCCGCCGCAGCATCCTGCTGCCGCCGCGATCTCGTTACCGTGACGTGAAACTGAGGTGAATCATCCGGCGACACCCTGTGTGATCGGGTCGACCGTGAATTCACCAAGTTGCGAGTAGACGACGCACATCGCGGTGCGGTCGCCGTTCTGCGTCCAGGAGCGCTCGGACGGCAGGACCGGGTAGACGTCCAGCCGCGCCGGTGCGGTGGCCATCAGCGCCGCACCCTATGCACGCCGCCGCACGCTGGTTTGACGGAGTTGTGAACGTCAGTCGTCGTCGTCTTCGTCTTCGTCTTCGACGCCGAGGTCCTTGAGCTTGGGCAGCACGAACCACAGCAGCGTGAAGAGCAGCGCCGCGAGCGCGCCGAAGATCGCCGTCCCGAGCGTGCCGAAGAGGATGTCGGCGATCAGCACCATCACGCCGACGAGCGCGATCGCGAGGAAGACGATCCCGGCGATCGCGAGCCTGTTGGAGATCATCACCAGCTCGCGCTTGCGTCTGGCGCGGAAGTTGAGGCGGTGGTAGGCGGTCGGCGCGATCATCAGCGCGATCGAGATCAGCGCGCAGCAGAGCGTCGCGAAGTAGACGTCGCGCTGGAAGGCCGTCACCTCGTCCCAGCGCGACTGGAACGGGACCGCCAGCAGGAAGGCGAACAGCACCTGCACGCCCGGCAGCGCCACACGCAGCTCGTTGAGCAGCTCGAGCAGGTTGCGGTCGAGCCGCTCCTTCTCCGTCTCGCGCCGTCCGTCATCCGCGACGCCGGCGCCGGCGCTCTCGTGTCTGGGGATCGCGTCGCTCATCGGCCCCCACCCTACCCTTCGGAACTGCGTTCCGACGCATGCCCCGACGTCCCTCTCAGGGTCCGCTCCGGGTGATGCCGGATTGCGCGCGGGAGCCGGGCGGGCGAGAGTGCTGGCAGCTTCCGAACGAGGATCCGCCGATGACTTCTGAGACGCCCACCGCCACCACCAGCGCGCTGCGCCGCAGCTCCCGCGATCGCGTCCTGCTCGGCGTCTGCGGCGGGTTGGCGCAGACGCTCGAGCTGCGCCCGCTGCTGGTGCGGATCGGCGCCGTCCTGTTCGGCGCGCTCGCCTTCCCGCTGCTGGTGATCGCCTATGCCGCGATCGCGCTGATCGTGCCGCGCGACGACGGCCGCGTGCTGCTCGGGGGTGCACCGGACGACGGCCGCGAGCAGCTGCTCGGCTGGAGCGCGGTGCTGTTCGCCGGCCTCCTGCTGATCGTCTCGGGCCTGCGGCCGGAGCAGCTCGTGTGGCCGGCGCTCGATCGCGGCGGGCTCGTGCTGGCGGCGTTCGCGATCGTCGCGCTGGTGATCCGCGAGGGCCGTGGTGCAGCGGCGGCGCCGGCCGTCCCCGGGGCGAGCGCCCCGGGGGCGCC
>DATIOB010000427.1:0-2244 GCA_035473605.1 Conexibacter sp. | reverse complement strand
GCCGACGTGACGGCCGCCCCCTACAACGCCGTCGGTGACGGCACGACCAACGACCGCCTCGCGATCCAGCAGGCGATCGACGACATCGGCGCGGCCGGTGGCGGCGAGGTCGTGATCCCGGCCGGGAGAACGTTCCTGACGGGCAGCGTGATGCTCAGATCGGGCGTCACGCTGCGGCTCGACGGAACACTCAGACAGAGCCAGGAGGTCGCCGACTACGGCAAGGCGCCGATCCCCGGCCTCGACATGCCGACCGACATCCCGTGGCACCGCGCCTACTTCCACAACGACCCGCTCGTCGGCGGCGTCGGCGTCCACGACGTCGCGCTCGTCGGCAGAGGCCTGCTGCAGATGACGGTGCTGCCCGACCAGGCGAGACGGATCGACGTGATCCCGGTCGGCTTCTACGAGGCGAGACGGTTCGCGGTCCGCGGGATCACGATCCGCGAGGCGCGCACGACGATCCTCACGATGCTGCACAGCAGCGACGGAACGGTCGCCAACATCGACGTCTCGACCTCGAGAGACCTCGGCGCCGACGGCATCGTCGTCAGCGGCTCGCAGCGCGTGAAGGTGCTGCACAACAAGGTCCGCACCAGCGACGACGGGATCGTGCTGGAGACCAAGCACCTCGATCCGCGCGACGTCGGCTCGTGGTGGAGCTCGGCGACGTCGACACCGCTGCACGACGTCGAGATCGCCTTCAACGACATCGAGAACTTCGGCACCCGCAACGCGATCGCCTTCCTGCCGTGGGCGAGCACGCCGACCGACAAGCGCGACGCCGAGATCTCCGACCTCTGGATCCACGACAACAGACTGGTGTCGCTCAACGACACGTTCGTCAACTGCGACTGCGACAACCCGTTCAACCCCGAGAGAAGACCGTTCATCCAGCCGATCCGGCGCGGTGAGCAGGCGCCGATGACGCGCGTCGTGATGGAGAGAAACACCAACAGCGGCCAGATGTGGCCGTTCTACTCGTGGGTGCCGCCGTACTTCACCGACTCGCGCTTCGAGTTCGACCGGCCGAACGTGCACGCGCTGATGAACGGTGACTTCGAGCAGACAGCGGCCGTCTGGTGGAGCCCCGAGGGCAACGCCGGCGCGACCGACAGAGCGGCTGACGTGCCGGAGGCGGCCGAGGCCGCGTTCGCGCAGCGCAGCGGCAGCTTCGCAGGCTTCCTCGAGGCGCGCCGCGGCGAGCAGGCCGGCCTCTACCAGGGGATCGCGTTCAAGAACGCGGCCGACCTGCAGATGAACCGCTTCGGGCTCGGAACGAGAGCCGTCTACACGTTCGAGGCCGACGTCGTCACCAGCGGCCACGCCTTCGCGCTCGTCGCGCGCGACACCTGCACCGACAGAGTCCTCGCGCGCCGGCTCGTCGCACCGCGCACGATTCGTCGCGAGCGGCTGCTGATCCCCGTCGAGACGAGCTGCGGGCTCGTGCGCGTCGGAATCGAGCGGACCGAGGCCAACGGCGCCTGGGCGCTGATCGACAACGCCGCGCTGGAGATGCCGGTGATCGACTCCGAGGATCCGCGCTGGGTCCTGAGAGGGACGTGGGCGCGTGACTGGTCCGGCTGGGACGCCGGCGGGACCGACCACCAGAACGGCGAGGCGGGCGCGTGGATCTCGATCGCGTTCAGCGGCAGAGGCGCGAAGCTGTACGCGGCCGAGAAGCCGTTCGGCGGGATCGGCGAACTGGAGCTCGACGGCGTCGCGAGAGGCGACGCCGACTTCTACGGCGCGCAGATCGGCGGCCTGCTGAAGTTCGACAGCGGCACGCTGAGCGCCGGCAGACACACGCTGAGACTGACCACGTCCGGTCGCAGAAACCCGGCGTCGAGCGGCATCCATACGACGTTCGACGCGCTCGTGCTGCCGGAGTGGGCCAGCCCGGCCGCGCCGGACGCGCACCTGGAGGAGCTGCGGCCCGACCTCGGCGCGGTCGTCGTGCCGGGCAGAGCGCTGGTCGGCCACCCGGTCTACGTCGAGGCGCCCGCGTGGGCGCCGCTCGGCGGCGGCGTGACGGTCGACTGGAGAACGGGCGACGGCACGACGCTCAGAGGTCCGCGCGTCGCGCACGTCTACGACGCGGCCGGCACCTACACAGTGACGGTCATGGCGAGAGACACGCACGGCGAGACGACGACGGCGACGCGCACGATCGTCGTGGCCGACGGACCGGCCGGCCTGGCCGGCGCCGACGGGGCCGCGGGCTCCGACGGGGCCGCAGGCCCG
>DATIOB010000426.1:0-1629 GCA_035473605.1 Conexibacter sp. | reverse complement strand
GCCGCGGTCACGCACGTGACCTCGTCGGCCGATCCGTCGGTCGCCGGCCAGCCGGTCACGTTCCGCGCCCAGGTCGCGACCGGCACCGCGCCGTTCGCCGACTGGTCCGGCACCGTCCAGTTCCGGCTCAACGGCGCCCCGCTCGGCAGACCGGTGCCGGTCGACGCGACCGGCGCCGCCTCCTCGGGCGCGGTGCGGCTGGGGATCAGCGCCTGGCCCGTCAGAAGCTACGACGTCGACGCGATCTTCTCCGGCGACAGCGACCACGAGGGCAGCAGATCGGCTGTGCTCAGACAGCGGATCCAGCCGGCGGCGACGGCGACGACCGTGAGCACCGCGCCGAGCCCGTCGACGACCGGGCAGACGGTCAGAATCACGGCGACCGTCAGCGCGCAGGCTGCGGCGCAGACGACGCCGCAGGGCACGGCCTCCTTCTACATCTCGCCGCTGCCCGGCGCGGAGCCGCAGCTGTTCGCGAGCGGAATCGGCCTCGATTCGAGTGGCAGCGCGAGCGTCGTCAGCCCCGTGCTGACCGACGGCGCCTACGACGTCCTGGTCAGATTCGCCGGTACCGACAGCTTCACCGCCAGCAGCGGCAGCGCGGTCCAGAACGTCGGCCCCGCCGCGACCTCGACGCTCGTCACCAGCAGCGTCAACCCGGCGCTCTACGGCGAGCCGTTCGAGCTGACGGCGACCGTCGCGCGCGCCGGCGCCGGCGCCGGGCCGAGCGGCTCGGTCACCTTCACCGCCGGCAGACTGACGCTCTGCGGCCCGACCCCGGTCGTCGACGACAACGACGGCGACGGCGACGCGCTCGCGACCTGCCAGGTGCCCGGCGGGCTGGCGGCGAAGCCGACGCCGGTGACGGTCCAGTTCACCAGCGGCGGCGGCTACGACTCCAGCAGCGGGTCGCTGACGCAGCAGATCGTCTCAGCGGCGAGCGTGACGACGGTCGAGGCCGCGCCGGCGCAGGGGATATTCGGCGACGCGGTCGTCGTGCGGGCGCGCGTCGCCGCGGTCGCGCCCGGCGGCGGCCTGCCGCGCGGCACCGTCCAGTTCTACGCCGACGACCTCGCGGTCGGGCTGCCGGTCGAGGTCGTCAGAGGCCTCGCCGAGTCGGCCCCGATCCCCGGCCTGACCGTCGGCGCGCACCGCCTCTCGGCCGTCTACGAGGACGACAGCGACCCGCTCAGCCTGCTGTCGAGCAGAGGCGCGCTGACCTACCACGTGCAGCGCGCGCCGACGACGCTGGCGATCACCTCCGAGGCCGACCCGGCGCCCGCCGGCCAGCCGGTCGTGCTGACCGCGCACGCCGGCAGCGCCGGCGCCGCCGGCCCGGTCGAGGGCGACGTGCAGTTCCTCGTCGACGGCGCGGCCGTCGGCGGGCCGGTGCCGCTGCGCGCCGGCGTCGCACGCTCGCAGCCGCTCGACCGGCTGCGCCCCGGCGCCCACCACGTCGTCGCCGAGCTGCACGGCGGGATCCGCTTCGCGCCGGCGCTCGCGAGCTTCACGCAGACGGTCGCGCCCGCGCCGCCGGCACCGCCGCTGCCGCCCGGCCCGCCGGCGCCGCCCGCCCCGCCGGCACCGCCGGCGAGCGCGCCGGCCGTCGAGCTGCGGACCGCGCGCGTC
>DATIOB010000425.1:0-1777 GCA_035473605.1 Conexibacter sp. | reverse complement strand
TGCGGGATGAACGCCACCATCCTGCGCGGCGGCTGCCTGAGCCTGATCCCGCGCTTCGACCCGACCAAGGCGCTGGAGATCATCGAGCGCGACAAGGTGACGGTCTTCGAGGGCGTCCCGACGATGTACAACGCGCTGATCTCGGTGCCGGCGGCCAAGCGCGCCGAGTACGACCTCTCGTCGCTGCGGCTGTGCGTCTCCGGCGGCTCGGCGCTGCCGGGCGAGGTGCTGAAGGCGTTCGACCAGGCGTTCGGCGCGAAGGTGCTGGAGGGCTACGGCCTCAGCGAGACCTCGCCGGTCGCCTCCTTCAACCACCCCGACAGAGAGCGCAAGGTCGGCTCGATCGGCACGCCGATCCGCGGCGTCGAGATGAAGGTCGTCGACGACGGCGGCGCCGAGCTGCCGACCGGCGAGATGGGCGAGATCGTGATCCGCGGCCACAACGTGATGAAGGGCTACTGGCGCAAGCCGGAGGCGACCGCGGCGGCGATCAGAGAGGGCTGGTTCCACACCGGCGACCTCGCGAAGATCGACGAGGACGGCTTCTTCTTCATCCTCGACCGCAAGAAGGACATGATCATCCGCGGCGGCTACAACGTCTACCCGCGCGAGATCGAAGAGGTCCTCTACGAGCACCCGGCCGTCGCCGAGGCCGCCGTCGTCGGCGTCCCGGACAAGGAGTGGGGCGAGGAGGTCGGCGCCGCCGTCGCGCTGAAGGAGGGCGCCCAGGCCGACGCCGAGGAGCTGCGCGCCTACGTCAAGGAGCGCGTCGCGGCGTACAAGTACCCGCGCCGCGTCTGGCTCGTCCCGGCCCTGCCCAAGGGCCCGACCGGCAAGATCCTCAAGCGCGAGATCGAGGCGCCGGCCGAGTAGGTACCGCGACATAAATCGGTGTCTTGTTGCTAGAGATATCGGTCTCATGTCGAGATCGTGGAGATCCGGGCTGGCGGCGCTCGTCGCCGCCGCCCTGCTCGCGCCCCTCGCCGGGGGCTGCGGAAGCGGCGGCGGCAGCGCGGCGACCGGCCCATCGAGTCAGGAGCTGGCGGACATCCGCGCCGATGCCGCGCGCGAGGCGCGGCTGGAGGAGCGCGTCCGTCAGCTCGAGGCCGAGCGCAACCGCGCCCGCCGCGCCCGCGAGCGCGCCGCGCCGGTGCGCACCGTGACCGAGGTCGTCCCGGTCCCGGCGGCCTCCGCGGCCGCGCCGCGCTCGACGCCGGCGACGGCGACCGCCGCCGCGGGCGGCCACATCGCGCAGCTCGGTTCCTTCACCGTCCGCTCCGGGGCCGAACGGCGCGCCGCCGATCTCCGCGCCCGCGGGATCGCCGCGAACGTGCTCCGCTCGGACGCCTACTCCGAGATGGCCGCCGGCTACTGGGTCACGTACGCCGGCTTCTACGCGACGGCGGCCGAGGCGCAGACCGCGGTGGCGCAGGCGCACGCCGCCGGCATCTCCGACGCCTTCGCCCGCCACGTCACCGCGGCCGGCTGAGCGGCGGCGGCGCGGGGCGCCGCCGCCGGGTCGTGCTCGCGGCTACGGCTTGACCGGTATCGACGGCGGCGCGCCGTCCTTGAAGAGCGTCGCGATGAGGATCTCGATCTGCACCTCGCCGCGGTTGGCGGCGTGGTGGATCGTGCCGGGGTTCTCGACGATCCACTCGCCGGTTCGCACCTGGCCGCGCTGACCGGATCTGATCGTGCGCAGGACTCTGTCGCCGCGATGGACGGTGACGGCGCCTCTGACGACCCAGTAGGTCAGCGTGCATCTGGCGATGTTGGC
>DATIOB010000424.1:0-4765 GCA_035473605.1 Conexibacter sp. | reverse complement strand
TGACCGAGCAGGACCTGCACGCCCACGAGCGGGAGCACGGCCGAATTCCCGACGGCGCCTGGCTGCTGCTGCGGACCGGCTGGGAGTCTCGCGCCCACGACGCCGAGGCGTTCCTCAACGCCGGCCCCGAGGGACCGGTCACGCCGGGCCCCGACGGCGCCGCCGCGCTGTGGCTGGCGAACGAGCGCGCGATCGCCGGCTTCGGCGTCGAGACGGTCGGCACGGACGCCGGCGCGGCCGGCGGCTTCGACCCGCCCTTCCCGGCGCACAACCACCTGCTCGGTGCCGGCGTCTACGGCCTCACGCAGCTCGCCAACCTCGGTGAGCTGCCGGCGACCGGCGCGGCGATCGTCGTCGCGCCGCTGAAGCTCGTCGACGGCACCGGCAGCCCGACGCGCGCGCTCGCGCTCGTCCCCGCCTGAGGCCGGCAGCGCGCAGATGTCCGCGCCCGACGCGAGCGGTTTCGCTGGTGTCGGGCGGTGGGCAACGCAACACCATGACCTCGACGAGAACGGACCGACTCCCGCCGCATGACGGCGGCCCCGGCACCTCGAGCTTCGCGCGGCTGCGCGACGCGCGCGTGCTCGACTTCACGCGTGAGGCGGCCGCCGACGCGCTCGCCGGCCGCACGATCTGGTGCCTCTCGGCGCTGCCCTCCGGCGCGCTCGCCGCGGAGGCGGTCGACGCCTGCCTCTGCCGGCCGGCCGCGGACGGGATCGCGACCCGCCGCCACCATCTCGGCGGCGACCTGAGCGCCGCCGACGGCGACGCGCTGCTCGGCGCCGAGATCGGCCGCGACGACATCGTCGTGCTGCACGACGCGCTCGTCGCGACGCTCGCCGACGCGGTTCGCGCGCGCGGCGCCCACGCCGTCTGGCAGCTGCACGGCGAGCTGCTCGCGGGCCCGCTCCCACGCGCGCTCGACGCCTGCGTCGCGCACACCCGCAGCGGTGGGCTCGATCACCTGACCGCCGCGCTGCCGGCGCCCGGCCACGTCGCGGTCAAGGACGTCGAGCCGTCCGACCGCGGCGCCGGCTTCGGCTGGCGCTCGCTGCTGGCCGACGTCGTCGCCGAGGATCGCGACGAATGCGTCGGCGGGACGCTGCACGTGCGGCCGGTGGTCGCCGCCCGGTAGCGCCTGCTCTCGACGCGGATGGACGCACCGGAAGCCGGGTACGTTCGGCCGCATGGGAGCGATCAGGAGAACCTTCCGACCCGGCGGTGGACGCAGGCCGCTCCACGCGGGCGGCACGGCCGGCGTCGAGGCCGAGGCGCGCGAGCGCTCCGAAGGCGGCCTGAAGAAGGCGATCGGCCGCAACATGCTGCTGTTCTTCGTCGTCGGCGACGTGCTCGGCGCCGGCATCTACGCGCTCGTCGGCGAGGTCGGCGGCCGTGTCGGCGGCGCGATCTGGACCTCGTTCGCGGTCGCGCTGGGGCTCGCCTTCATGACCGCCTTCGCCTACGCGGAGCTGGTCACGAAGTACCCGAAGGCGGCCGGCGCGGCGCTCTACGTCAACAAGGCCTTCCGCGCGCCGTTCCTGACCTTCCTCGTCGCCTTCGCGGTGATGTGCTCGGGAATCACCTCGGCCGCGACGCTCTCGACCGCCTTCGGCGGCGACTACTTGAAGCAGTTCATCTCCGTCCCGACGGTCACCGCTGCGCTCGTCTTCATCGTGATCGTCGCGCTGATCAACTTCCGCGGCATCTCGGAGTCGGTCAGACTGAACATCGCGCTCACGTGCATCGAGCTGGGCGGCCTGCTGCTGATCGCCGTGATCGCGGCCGCCGCGGTCTTCAACGGCGACGGCGACCCCGGCCGCGCGATGGAGTTCAAGAGCGGCGACTCGGTCCCGATCGCGATCCTCGCCGGCGCCGCGCTCGCCTTCTACGCGCTGATCGGCTTCGAGGACTCGGTCAACGTCGCGGAGGAGACGAAGAACCCGCAGCGCGACTACCCGCGCGCGCTGTTCGGCGGCCTGATCGCGGCCGGCATCATCTACCTGACCGTCACCGTGCTCGCCTCGATGGCGGTCCCGACGAACACGCTCGCCGGCTCCAGCGGCCCGCTGCTGGAGGTCGCGCAGGTCGGCCCGCTGGCGATCAGCACGAAGGTGTTCGCCGCGATCGCGCTGTTCGCCGTCGCCAACGGCGCGCTGATCAACATGATCATGGCCTCGCGGCTGGTCTACGGCATGAGCCGCGAGGGGATCGTGCCGAGGTTCTTCGGCGGCGTCCACAAGGACCGCCGCACCCCGCTCGCGGCGATCGTCTTCACGACCGCGCTCTGCATGCTGCTGATCGCGATCGGCACGCTCGAGAAGCTCGCCGACACGACCGTGACGCTGCTGCTGTGCGTCTTCATCCTCGTCAACGTCTCCGTGCTCGTGCTGCGCAGAGACCCGGTCGAGCACAGACACTTCGTGGCGCCGAGCGCGATCCCCGTGATCGGCGCCGGCGTCTGCGCCGTCCTGCTGACGCAGCAGCCCGGCTCGTCGTTCCCGTTCGCCGGCGGCCTGATGCTGCTCGGCGTCGTGCTCTACTTCGTCAGCCGCCTCGCGACCGGCCCGGTCGACATGGACACGAGCCGGCTGCAGAAGGTCGAGAAGCCGGGCGACTAGGTCGCGCCGCCTGAGCCCGCCCCGGCCGGCTCCTCGCTGCGGTGCCAGACGGTCTGCTGCGGGAACGGGATCTCGATCCCGTGCTCGTCGAAGGCGGCCTTCATCCGCTCGCGCAGCAGGCGGCTGACCTCCCACTGCTGCGAGGGCGTCGTCTTGACGAGCGTGCGGATCGTGACGCCGCTGGCGCCGAGTCTCTCGACGCCCTGCACGTCGGGCTCCTCGAGCACGTCCCCGCTCGCGCGCCAGACCTCGTCGGCGACGCGCTTGATGACGGCGCGGGCCTGCTCGATGTCGGTGCCGTAGGCGACCTCGACGTCGAGCACCGCGCGCGACCAGTGCTTCGACATGTTGCCGACGCGACGGATCTCGCCGTTGGGGACGTGCCAGACGGTCCCCTCCACCGAGCGCAGCTGCGTCGTGCGCAGCGAGATCGCCTCCACCACGCCGCTGGTGCCGTCGAGGTCGACGACGTCGCCGACGCCGAACTGGTCCTCGACGAGGATGAACATCCCCGAGAGGAAGTCCTTCACGAGCGCCTGGGAGCCGAAGCCGATCGCGAGGCCGACGACGCCGGCGCCGGCCAGCAAAGGCGCGAGGTTGACGCCCAGCTCGTCAAGCACCATGAAGCCGGCGATCGCGAAGATCACGAACGAGACGATGCTGCGCAGCACGCCCGACAGCGCGTTGGCGCGCTGCTCGGCGCGCAGGTTCGTCTCCTGCGTCTCCAGGAACGCCGCCGGAGTGCGCTTGCGCACGGCGCCGAGCCGTTCGCGCATCGCGCCGGAGGCCATTCCGCGCAGCATCCGCTTGACCGCCCGGCGGGCGATTCGGTTGAAGATGACGGCGACGAGCAGGATCAGCAGGATCCGCAACGGCGGTCCCACGAGCCAGTCACCGAACTCGGCGAGCGTCCGGTTGTCGGTGGCGTCGAGGACGGTCCGGCAGATGCGACCCGGATCGTCTCCGCACACCGATCTCAGACGCTCCGGGGAGACGTCTGCAAGCACGAGCACGGACTACGACCGTAGCAAGCGCGACCGGCGGCGCGTCGCGACGCGCCGCCGGTGGGTCGCGCGCTCAGCGCAGCGAGCCGGCCACGTTCGCGAGCGGCCGGGCGGCCGCGGCGACGACGATCCGGACCGGCAGCGGCGCGCCGGCGCGCCGCTGGGCGAGCGCCCGCCGTCCAAGGCGGTTGAGCGTGATCGTGACGGCGGCGCTGCGGCCGCTGCCGGCGGTGAGCCGGCCGCTGCCGAGCAGCGCGCCGGTGCGGCCCGTCGAGCGCAGCCGCACCGCGCCGGCGCAACGCTGCGTCCCGGCCGGGCAGGAGACCCGCACGACCGCCGCGCCGCGTCGCGCGCGCAGCGCCGTCGAGACGATCCGCGGCGATGCGGTCGCGGCACCGGCCCGCGCGACGGGACGGGTGGGGAGAACGCCGCCGGTCTGATCGATCGGACCGGGGTCGCCGGGCAGCACGTGCGGGAGCGGCGTCGGATCGACCGGCGGCGGCTCCTCCTCGCCGGGCTGCTCTCTGCCGGGCTGTTCCTCGCCGGGCTGCTCTCTGCCCGGCTGCTCCTCGCCCGGCTGCTCTCTTCTCGGCAGCTCGTGCGGGTCGGGCGTCGTGACGCGGTTGAGCAGCACCGACACCTCGTCCCAGCCCGTCACGACGAGGTCCGGAAGGCCGTCGCCGTCGACGTCGGCCGGTGCCAGATCCCATCCGGTTCCGGCGGTCGCGAACGGGCCGCCCACAGCGGCCGCGAAGCCGCCGCTGCCGTCGCCGAGATGGACCGCCACCTCGTGGCCGTTGTTGTTGATCGTCGTGATGTCGGTCGTGCCGTTGCCGTCGAAGTCGGCGATCGCGAGCCGAGCGGGCCAGGGGACGGTCGCGACCGGCGACCCGGGGGCCGGTGCGAAGCCGCCGTCGCCGTCGCCGAGCAGGACGCCGATCGAGGCGGCGAAGACGTTCCCGTAGGCGATGTCGAGGTCGCCGTCGTCGTTGAAGTCGGCGATGTACGGCCGGGTCGGCGTGTTGCCGGTTCTGTACGGCGAGCCGGGCGCCTCGCTCCAGCCCCCGGCGCCGTCGCTGAGCTGCACCGACAGCGAGTGGTACGACGAGTCGGTCGTGCCGGTCGTGACGACGTCCTTGATGC
>DATIOB010000423.1:0-1928 GCA_035473605.1 Conexibacter sp. | reverse complement strand
AGATTCGGCACGATCTCGCGCACGATGATGCGGCGGTCGGAGGCGCCCGCGACACGCGCCGCGTCGACGAACTCGCGCTCGCGCAGCGACAGCACCTGCCCGCGCACCACGCGCGCGATCACCGTCCAGCCGATCACCGCGACGACCAGCAGCACGGTCCGCAGCCCGGGCTCGATCAGCCCCCCGGCGCAGCCGCCGCCGAGCGTGCAGGCGGAGGCGATCCCGAGACCGAGCAGCAGCACGGGGAAGGCGAGCATCACGTCGACCAGTCCCGACAGCAGGGTGTCGACCCAGCCGCGGTGCCAGCCGGCCAGCAGACCGAGCGCGACGCCCATCACGACGGCGATCGCGGTGCCCGCGAAGCCGACGAAGAGCGAGACGCGCGCGCCGTAGATCGTGCGCGAGAAGACGTCGCGGCCGAAGTCGTCGACGCCGAAGAGGTGCTCGGCGCTGGGTCCCGCGGGGGCGCCGAAGGAATCGAGCGCATCGCGGTCGCGCACGTTCGGCGGCGGGGCGCCGACGAGCTTGACGACGAGCGGCGCCAGCAGCGCGACGAGCACCAGCAGGACGATCACGACGAGCGCGCCGAGCGCGACGCGGTCGCGGCGCAAGCGCGACCAGAACAGCTGCGCGGGCGAGCGCGCGTGCGCGCCCGCGGCTTCGCCGAGCGGCAGATCGGCCGGCGGCTCGTGCAGAAGACCTGGCGCGCCGACGCTCATCGGACGGCCGCCGCCGTCCGCGATTCAAGCTCGAGAGTTGCATCGCCGATGGCAGCCATCCGAACCATTCCCTGTTCGCCCACGGGGGTTCGTCTCCTGTCTGGAACCGTGACATAGCACAGGCTCGCGGCGTATACATGAACCATTACGCTGTGCCACGCGCCCCGATAGCTCAGCTGGATAGAGCGGCTCCCTCCTAAGGAGCAGGTCCCTGGTTCGAATCCAGGTCGGGGCATCGAGGAGCGATTCGACGTTCATCGACGGGGCGCACAGGCGACGGAGCCGACGAGAATCGTCCTGCGCGGGCATGCTGTGGACGTGCTCGAACCGGCGCGCAGACAGATGCGGTTCAGCGGCCGCCTCGACGACGTGCGGCGGGCGGCTCTGCCGATCGCGCAGGCGACGCTCGCCGCCGGCGCCGCGTGGCTGGTGGCGACCGAGGTCTTCCACCATCAGCGGCCGTTCTTCGCTCCGATCTCGGCGATCATCTGCCTCGGCGCGACCTACGTCGAGCGCGGCCGCCGCACCGTCGAGCTGATGGTCGGCGTGACGCTGGGGATCGCGGTCGGCGACCTGCTGATCGCGGCGATCGGCGTCGGCACGCTCCAGCTGATGGGCGTGATCGCGCTGGCGATGGCGGTCGCGGTCTTCGTCGGCGGCGGGCCGATCCTGATCACGCAGGCGGCCGTCTCGGCGATCCTCGTCGTCACGCTGCAGCCGCCGACGGAGGGGATCTACTGGGGGCGGATGATCGACGCCTTCTCGGGCGGCCTGCTCGGGATCGCGGTCTCCATCCTGATCCCCGTCGACCCGCTCGCGCTCGCTCGCCGCACCGTCCGGCCGCTGCTCGACGAGCTGGCGGGAGCGCTGGAGGACATCGCGACCGCGCTCGAGGAGGGTCGCACCGACGCCTGCGAGCAGGCGCTCGCGCGGGCGCGCACGCTCGACACGAAGTCGGGCGCCTTCCACAGCGCGGTCGTGGCCGCCGGCGAGACGGCGCGGCTGGCGCCCCCGCGCTGGAGCGCGAGAGACCAGCTCGCCCACTACGCCGCGGCCGACCCGCAGCTCGACAACGCCGTCCGCAACGTGCGCGTGCTCGCGCGCGGCGCGCTGCGGGCGCTGCAGCTGCGCGACCACGTGCCGCCGGACATCCCGCTCGCGCTGCGCGAGCTGGCGAGCGCGGTGCGCGGCTTCGACGCCGCGCTCGCC
>DATIOB010000422.1:0-1542 GCA_035473605.1 Conexibacter sp. | reverse complement strand
CGATCGTTTCTGGAGAAACGTGTCAGCGCACGATCACCCGGGATCAAGATCGAACGGATTGGAGCGATCGATTGGCGGTGGCGATGCGCGGCGGCCGAGCCGGGTAGCTTCCAGGGCATGGGTCCCTGGGTTCTGTGGTTGTGGAAGCTGCTGCGCAACAAGCGCTTCCGCGCGTGGCTGCTGGCGACGGCCGGTCCGAGAGCGCTCGCGCTGTTCCTGCTGTGGATCGAGCGCGTCAGACATCGCCAGGTCGCGATCGGCGAGGCGCAGCAGATCGACGGCATGTTCAGCGCCGCGATCGTCGACGGCGAGCGCCACGTGATCGTCTGGAAGGACGGCGTGCCGGTCTCCTCCTACCCGCCGGTCGAGGGCGACCTCGCGGCGAAGCTGAGAACGCACGCGCGCAGAGACCTGACGCGGCCGGACGACCTGCCCTCGCGCAGAGCGCGCAGATGGATCGGCGACGCCGTCAGCAAGGTCCGCGGCGGTGCGGCCAGCGTCAGCGAGCACGCCCGCGACGGCGCCAGAAGCGTCAGCGAGCACGCGCGCGACGGCGCGCAGCACGCGGTCGAGGGCGGTCGCCGGCTGCGCGAGCTGGCGCCGGGCGGCAGAGTCGACCAGCCGGCGGACGAGCAGGCGCCGAGATGAACCCCTCCGACGACGCGATCCGCGCGCTGCTGACGCAGCCGCTCACCTGGGCGGTCGTCGGCTGCTCGCCGCGCGCCAACCGCGACAGCCACCGGATCGCCGCGCTGCTGCAGTCGCGCGGCAACCGCATCGTGCCGATCAACCCGGCCGCGCTGGAGATCCTCGGCGAGCGCGCCTACCCGACGCTCGCCGACGCGCGCGAGCAGGTCGAGATCGACGTCGTCGACGTCTTCCGCCGCTCCGACGAGGCCGGCGTGCACGTCGACGAGGCGGTCGCGATCGGAGCGCGGACCGCCTGGCTCCAGCTCGACGTGATCGACGAGGCCGCGGCCGCGCGCGGCCGCGCCGCGGGGCTGACGGTCGTGATGGATCGCTGCCCCGCGATCGAGTACCGCCGCCTCGGCATCTGAGCGCGGCGACGCGCCAGGAACGCGCGCCGCGACCACGCACGCTCGCGGCGCCCGATCGCCGCCGATCGTGCCCGCGCGTAGCACGGACCCGGCTGTTCTCCTATCGCGTGCTCGACGCATGTACGGAAACAGCGCCGGTGTTCAAATCCGCTTTACATGACGACGATCACGCCGGTCATGACTGGACATGGATGTCTCAACTCGCTGCGCCGAGGAGCGCTGGCCGCCGGCCTGCTCCTCGCCACGCTGCTCGCATGGAGCATGCAGCGCGCGGCGCCGGCGACGGCAGCACCCGCCGTCGCTCCGATCTGCGCCCCCGCCGACTGCCCCGCCACCGGCGCGGCCCAGTCGGTCACCCTCGCCCCCACCGCCGCGGAGGCCAAGCGCCGCGACGGCAGACCGCTGCGCCCCTCGGTCATGCACGTGACGCTGCGCGGCGGCCCCAGAGGCAGCCGCCCGGTCGCGATCGTCACCGGCCCGCAGG
>DATIOB010000421.1:0-13742 GCA_035473605.1 Conexibacter sp. | reverse complement strand
GCGAGGCCCTCGCGCAGGTCCTCGGACAGGAACGCCTCGCGGCGCGCCGCGTCGAGCGCGGCGGCGGTCGCGTCGTCGAGCGCGCCGGCGGCGGCGCAGACGGCCGCGATCGCGGCCTTGTTGCCGCGCAGCGACAGCGGCGCGTTGGCGGCGATCTCACGCGCCAGCGCCAGCGCCGCCTCGGGCAGCCGCTCGGCCGGCACGACCTCGTTGACGAGCGCCCAGCGCTCGGCCGTCTCGGCGCCGATCCGGCGGCCGGTCAGGAACAGCTCGCGTGTGCGCGCCGCGCCGATCGCGGTCACGAAGCGGTTGATGCCGCCGTGGTTGTAGACGACGCCGAGCTTCGCCGGCGGCATCCCGAGCTGCACGCCGGCGGCGGCGATCCGCAGGTCGCAGGTGATCGCCAGCTCCAGCCCGCCGCCGATCGCGTAGCCGTTGAGCGCCGCGACGACCGGATAGGGGTAGTCGGCGACGGCGGCCAGCGCCGCCTGGAAGGGGTGGCCGTCGCTGTCGTCGTAGCCCTCGGAGGTGAGCGCGCCGATGTCGTAGCCAGCGCAGAAGGAGCGGCCCTCGCCGGTCAGCAGCACGCAGCGGGCGTCGAGCGAGGCGAACGTCTCCGACAGCGCCGTCAGCAGCGGGCCGTCGAGCGCGCCGCGCTTGGCCGGGTTGGAGATCGTCAGCCGCGCGACGCCGGGCGCCGGCTCGTCGAGCAGCAGCCGGCCGCCGGCCGGCTCCGGAGCATCCGCGCCCATCTATTCGAGCACGACGAGCGTGTCGCCCTCGGAGACGGCCTGGCCCTCGGCGCAGCGGATCTCCTTGACGGTGCCGGGATCCTCGGCCTCGACCGGCATCTCCATCTTCATCGACTCGAGGATCACGACGGTGTCGCCCTCGTCGATCGTGTCGCCGACCTCGACTTCGACTCTCCAGACGGTGCCGGTGATGTGAGCCTCGACGTCAGCCATGGGACCTCCTGGAAGATGCGCAAATGGGAACGGCGCCGCAGTCGGCCCCGCGGGGCGCCAGAATAGCCGCCGCACGTGATGTCCGACGACGCATCCCCCCACACGCCTGAGCCCACCCCGACGGTCGGGCGCCCCCCGGTCGTGCTGATCGCCGCGCACGAGGAGGCCGATCGCCTGCCCGCGACGCTCGCCGCGCTGCGCGAGGTCTTCCCCGGCGTGCGCGTCGTCGTCGCCGACGACGGCTCGACCGACGGCACCGCCGAGGTCGCCGCCGCCCACGGCGCCGAGGTCGTGCGCAGCGAGCGCAACATCGGCAAGGGCGGTGCGGCGACGCTCGGCGCGCAGCGGCTGCTGGCGCTGGCGCAGGAGCCCGACCCGCCGGTCGTGCTGCTGTGCGACGGCGACCTGGCGACGAGCGCGAGCGCGCTGGCGCAGCTGGTCGAGACGGTCGCGCGCGGCGAGGCCGACCTCGCCGTCGCCGCCTTCGCGCGTCGCGTCGGCGGCGGCTTCGGGCTCGCGGTCGGCTTCGCGCACTGGGCGATCAGACGCCGCTGCGGCCTCGACACGATCGCGCCGATCTCCGGCCAGCGCGCGCTGCGAGCCGACCTGCTGCCGGCGGTCGTGCCGTTCGCGCCGCGCTTCGGGATGGAGATCGGGATGACCGTCGACGCCGTTCGCGCCGGCTACCGCGTGCGCGAGGTCGAGCTGCCGCTGACGCACCGCGCGACCGGCAAGACGCTGCGCGGCTTCCTCCATCGCGGCCGGCAGCTGAAGGACTTCGTCGCGGTCTACGTCGCGCGGCGGTAGCGGTCACGCGCCGGACGCGGCGCCGTCGTCGGTCGCGCCGCGCCCGGCCGAGCCGTCGCCAGCCGCGCCGCGCCCGGGTGCGTTGAAGATGCCGCGGCCCGCCTCGTGCTCGGCGACGAGCGCGGCGATCCCGCGCACCTGCACGTCGAGCGCGAACTCGAAGCGCTCGTCCTCGGTCGCGCCCGGGTGGGTGAGGTCGTCGACCATTCCGACGAGCGTCGGGAAGCGCGCCGGCGGCAGCGCGGCGAAGTAGCCGTGGACCTGCTCGAAGTACTGCTGCGCCTGCTCCGCCGAGCCGATCCGCTGCGCCTCGATCGACTCCTCGTAGGCGACCGCGCCGACGAACAGCGCCAGCATGTCGAGCGCGTAGGCGGCGATCGGGCCGGGCACGCCGCCGGCGCGCAGGATCGCCAGCATCGCCTCTGCGCCGGCCAGCCCGTTGGGGCCGGTCGGAATCTTCCCGAGCGTCACGTAGGCGATGTCCCTGTGCGCGGCGAGGGCGCTCCGCATCGCGCGCAGCGACTGCTTCAGCGGCGTCTGCCAGTCACCCGGGAGGGGACTCGGCAGCTCGACCTCGCCGAGGATGCGGTCGAGCAGCTCGTCGAGCAGCTCCTCCTTGTCCGCGACGTGCTGGTAGAGCGTCGCCGGGCCGGTGTCGAGCCGCTCGGCGATCCGCCGCATCGAGATGCCGTCGAGCCCCTCGCGGTCGAGGATCGCCTCGGCGGCGTCGAGCACGGCCTCGCGCGTCAGCGGCGCCTTCTGCTCCGGGCGTCTCGCTCTGCGGCGCTTCCAGGGGGGCTCGGGGAGTGCGGTTGACACGAACGGTGATTGTACGCTAGAACAGTGTTCGCAACCAAGAACAGTGTTCGAACGCCAACGAACGCCGTTCTGGCCGTACCGCGCAAGCGCACACCCGCCACCGACCCGCGAGGCCCCCGCGATGACCACCGAGACCGCTCCCACCAGCGCCGCAGTCGACCCGGCTGCCGCCCCGCCGCCAGCCGCCGTCGGCCATCCGAAACGCTGGCTGATCCTCTTCGTCGTGCTCGCGGTCGAGTGCATGGACCTGCTCGACGGCACGATCGTCAACGTCGCCGCGCCGTCGATCAGCTCCGAGCTGCACGCCTCCACCGCGGCGCTGCAGTGGATCGTCGGCGGCTACGCGCTCGCGCTCGCCGTCGGGCTCGTGCTCGGCGGCCGCCTCGGCGACCTCTTCGGCCGCCGTCGTCTCTTCATCGTCGGCATCGTCGGCTTCACGGCCAGCTCGCTGCTGTGCGGGATCGCGCCGAACGCCGGCGTGCTGATCGCCTTCCGGCTGCTGCAGGGCGGGGCCGCGGCGCTGATGATCCCGCAGGGCTTCGGGATCATCCGCTCGGCCTTCTCGACCGAGGAGCTGCCGAAGGCGTTCGGGCTGTTCGGCCCCGTCATCGGCCTCTCCGCCGTGCTCGGGCCGATCGTCGGCGGCGCGCTCGTCGACGCCGACCTGTTCGGGACCGGCTGGCGGCTGGTCTTCCTCGTCAACCTGCCGCTCGGGATCGCCGCCGTCGCCGGCGCGATCGCGCTGCTGCCGGAGTCGAGAACGCCCGGCGTCAGCCGCCTCGACGGCGTCGGCGCCGTGCTCGTCGCGGCCGCCGTCGGGCTGCTGGTCTACCCGCTGATCCAGGGCCGCGAGCTCGACTGGCCGGCGTGGACCTTCGCGATGATGGCCGCCTCCGGGGTCCTCTTCGTCGTCTTCGGCCTGCACGAGCGCGCCCGCGAGCGCGCCGGCCGCGACCCGCTCGTGACGACCAGCATCTTCGCCAAGCGCGCCTACGTCAGCGGCACGCTCGTGCTGCTGCTGTTCTTCGCCGCGATGATGGGGCTGATGCTGGTGCTGACGCTCTATCTCCAGCTCGGGCTGGGCTTCAGCGCGATCCACGCCGGCCTCACGCTCGTGCCGCAGTCGCTGGGGATGGCGGTCGGCGCCGGCCTCGCCGGGGCGGTGCTCGCGCCGCGCTTCGGCCGCCACGTGCTGCACGTCGGGCTGCTGCTGATGGCGGCCGGGATGGTCGCGCTGCTGGCGGTCGTCAACCACAACGGGCTCGAGGTCACGAGCCTGCAGCTCGCGGGCCCGCAGCTGATCGCCGGCGTCGGCATCGGCTTCGTCGTCGCGCCGCTGTTCAGCCTGGTGCTCGCCGCCGTCGGCGACGAGGAGGTCGGCTCCGCCTCGGGCGTGCTGAACGCCGTCCAGCAGCTCGGCGCGGCCGTCGGCATCGCCGTCATCGGCACGGTCTTCTTCACCGTGCTCGGCGACGGCGGCTTCACCGTCGCCTTCGAGCGGGTCGTGATCTGGGTGCTGGTGGTGATCGCCGCGGCCGCCGCGCTCGCACTGCTGCTGCCGCGTCAGCCGCGTCCTGAGGAGGTCCACTGAGAGGGCGCAGCGGTAAGCTCCGGCCGATGGCCGAACAGGATCCGAGACTGTCGAGCATGAAGGCGCAGGTCTACAAGGACTCGCGCGAGCAGGACTACTTCGACAAGTTCCATCAGCGAGCGCGGACGACCGACCCCAACTGGGTCTACGAGGTCGTCCGCACCGTGACGGTCCTGTGGGGGCTGAGCGCCTTCCGCATGCGCGGCTACCACGCCGAGCGGGTGCCGAACGAGGGCGCGGTGATCCTCGCGCCCAACCACGCCTCGTTCATGGACCACTTCTTCGTCGGCGCCTTCATCCGCCGCCGCGTCCGCTTCATGGCGAAGTCGCAGCTGTTCAAGAAGCCGGGCGAGTGGATCTTCTCGCCCGGCGGCGTCTTCCCGGTGCGGCGCGGCGCCTTCGACGAGGAGGCGTTCCAGACGACCTACTCGATCCTCGAGCGCAGAGGGACGCTGGTGATGTACTGCGAGGGCGGCCGCTCGCGCGACGGCAAGGTCAGCGACCGCGCCCGTCCCGGCATCGGCCGGATCGCGCTGCAGTCGGGCGCGCCGATCGTGCCGGCGGCGATCTACGGCTCGGTCAGAGTGCGCAACTGGAAGAAGCTCCAGTTCCCGAAGGTGACGGTCCTGTACGGCGAGCCGATGCGCTGGGAGCCGATCGACAGACCGACGCGCGAGCAGCAGCAGGAGGTCGCCGACGCCGTGCTGACCGAGATCAAGGCGCTCTACGCGCAGATCGAGCAGCTCGGTCCCAAGGGCGTCGCCAGACGCGCGCGCGAGGAGCGCCGCGCGGCCAAGCCGGCGCTCGGCGCGTAGCCGCGGGCGATCTTCCGCCCGCGGCCCGCACCATTCCCCGCCGGTAATTCGCCAGAACCCGGCGGGAAGTCCTCAAGCTCCCTGCGCCAAGACGTCGCGGGTGCGCGACGGATTCCCCCCGTTCAGTTGCGCGGCTACGCGTACTGCGCGTCGAGCGCCGCCCAGGCGGCGGCGTCGTGGCCGGGAATCGCGAGCGCGGTCGGCGTCAGCCGCAGGTAGTGGGCGATCTCCCCGCGCGAGCGGCGGTAGCGGTGCTCGTCGTGCAGCTCGAGCGGGATCGGGCCGTCGCGCAGCGCCGCCCACGTGTAGGCGGCGTCGCCGACGATCAGCAGCTCGCGCTCGCGCAGCCGCAGCAGCACCGACTGGTGCCCGGCGGTGTGGCCGGGGGTCGACAGCAGCCGCACCGAGCCGTCGCCGAAGAGGTCGAACGACTGGCCGAAGCTGGCGAACGAGTCGATCGAGGGCGCGTCGTAGTCGATCTCGCGCCAGTCGAAGGCGTGGTCGAACTGACGGCCGTGGTAGCCCTGGCGCCAGCCGCCGGAGGCCGCCGCCGCCCACTCGCGCCGGTCGACGACGTAGGTCGCGGCGGGGAACTCCGGCACCCCGCCGGCGTGGTCTATGTGCAGGTGGGTCATCACGACGGTGCGCACGTCGGTCGGCGCGATCCCGCGCGCCTCCAGCTGCGCCGCGACGGCCTGCTCGCGTCTCATCCGCACGCGGTAGAGCAGCGGCGCGACGCGGCCCATGTTGATCGCGGGATCGTCGGCGGCGCTGGGGTGCAGACCGGTGTCGACCAGCAGCGGGCCGGCGGTCGGATGCTCGACGAGGAAGGCGGGGATCGGCAGCCACTCCCACTTCGAGCGGCGGCCAAGGAGGATCCCGGCGCGGTCGCGCAGCCCGCCGAGGCGGCCCTCGGAGCGCGCCAGCAACGCGGACGGCGCGGCCATCTCGCCGCTCAGCAGCGGCGTCAGCCGCACGGTCGCGTCGGCGCTGCCGTCAGGGAGCGCGTGCGTGAGCGGCTTGGGCTCTGTCGCGACGGCCATCGGCGCGAGCCTACCCGCAGGCGCGCGAAGGGCGTCGCACCCGCGTCCCGAGCACACGGCGGCATGCCCCGCGGCGACGCACCCCCATCCGGAGCGCGGCGCGGCGCGCCGCCCGCGGGGTACGCTGCGCGGCGCATGGATCCGACCGCGCTGCTCCGCCCCGGCCTGCTCGACGGCCGCACGATCGCGCTCGGCGGCGGCGGGCCGTTCGCGCCGTCGCTGGCCGAGCTGGGCGCGACGCCGGCGACGCTGCCGCTGACGCTCGACGAGGACGACGCGGCGGCCCACGCGCGGGCCGCCGTGACCGCCCACGGCGCGCTCGCCGCGCTCGTGCACGACCTCCGCCCGGCCTTCGGCAGCGGAGGACACGACGGGCTGCGGGCGACGCTCGACGGCGCCTGGGTGACGATCCGCGCGGTCGCCAACGCCGCCTGGATCGAGCCGGCGCGCGACGGCGGCACGGTCGTGCTCGTCGCGCCGGCACCGGGCGGTGCGCAGGATCCGAACGCCGACGGCGTCCGCGGCGCCGCCGAGAACCTCGCTCGCACGCTCTCGATCGAGTGGTCGCGCTTCGGCATCCGCACCGTCGCGATCACGCCCGGCGCGCGCACGACCGACGGCGAGCTGGCCGCCCTTGCCGCCTACCTCGTCTCGCCGGCCGGCGGCTACTTCTCGGGCGCGCGGCTGGCGCTCGGCGAGGTCGCCGAGACGCCCTCCGCCGGCTGAGCGCCGCCCGACCCGCCCGCCGCGCCGCCGAGCGGCGCGATCTGCAGCGGCCCCTGCTCGTGGTCGAGCTGGAGCGTCGTGTGGTGCAGCTCGAACTGCTCGTCGAGCAGCTGCGCCAGCTCCAGCCGCAGCGCGTGCAGGTCGAGCCCAGCTCTGGCGACGACGTGCGCCGACAGCGCCGGGAAGCCTGAGGTGACCTCCCAGACGTGCAGGTCGTGGATCTCGACGACGCCGTCGTGGCGTGCCAGCGCCATCCCGATCGCCTCCGGCTCGACGCCCTCCGGCGCCGCCTCAAGGAAGACGCGCGCGCTCGCCTTCACGAGGCTCGTGCCGGCGAGGAACATCGAGCCGGCGACGAGCAGCGAGGCGAGCGGGTCGGCGCGCTCGAAGCCGGTCAGCAGTATCACCGCGCCGGCGATCGCGGTCGCGATGAAGGCGTAGAGGTCGGTGAGGATGTGCTGGAAGCTGCCCTCGACGTTGAGGCTGTCGCGGTTGGCCCGCGCCAGCACCCAGGTCGCCGCGAGGTTCACGAAGATGCCGACGATCGCGACGATCAGCACGAGCCCGCCCTCGACCGCCGGCGGGTCGAAGAGGCGGCGGATCGCCTCGTAGGTGATCCACGCGCCGAGCAGCAGCAGCGTGATCCCGTTGGCCTGCGCGCTGAGGATCTCGACGCGGCCGAAGCCGTAGGTCATCGCTCCTCTCGCGGGCCGTCTGGCGATCCGCAGGGCCAGCAGCGAGAGCGCGAGCGCGGCCGCGTCTGTCAGCATGTGCGCCGCGTCGGACAGCAGCGCGAGCGACGACGCGACGACGCCGACGACGACCTCGACCGACATGAAGGCGAGGATCAGCGTCAGCGCGATCTTCAGCGCGCGGGCGTCTCTGACCGCTCCGTGACCGTGCGAATGCCCGTGCTCGTGCGCCATCGCGGCACATCGTACGCGCACGCGCGCGGATGCCCTGACCACGTTCCGCGCGCGAGCCCCGTAACCTTCGGCTGAATGAACGACGACATCCTCCACTGCCTGGTCGAGATCCCGAAGGGCAGCCGAAACAAGTACGAGTGGGACGAAGAGCTCGGCGCGATCAAGTTCGACCGCTTCCTCTTCTCGTCCGTGGTCTATCCGACCGACTACGGCTTCATCCCCGAGACGCTCGGTGAGGACGGCGATCCGCTCGACGCGATGGTCTGCGTCTCCGAGCCGACCTTCCCCGGCTGCGTCATCCCCGTCAAGCCGATCGCGCTTTTCAAGATGCGCGACGACAAGGGCGTCGACGACAAGGTCCTCTGCGTGCCGCTCGAGGATCCGAACTGGAACTGGATGAACGAGCTGGACGATCTCACGCTGCAGCTGCGCGACGAGATCTCGCATTTCTTCTCGATCTACAAGACGCCCGAGGGCAAGGTCGTCAAGGTCGACGGCTGGTTCCCGAAGGAGTCGGCGATCGAGGTCATCAGAGAGTCGCACGAGCGCTGGAAGGAACAGCAGGACAAGCGCTCGAAGGCGCTGCAAAAGGGCTGAGTGCTTCGCATTGCGAGTTCCACGGCGGCGCGCGGAAGCTCGCCGCGCCGCGGGAACTCGCGGTTGGTGACCGATGACCGCCCTTGAAGGCCTGCGGGCGCAGTTCCCGGTCTTCGACCGGCTCGCGTACCTGAACGCGGGCACCAACGGGCCGATCGCCCGTGCCGCGACCGAGGCCGTTCGCGCGCAGGCCGAGCGGGAAGAGCGCGACGGCCGCGGCGGGATGCCGTTCTTCGAGGTCTTCCTCGCGCAGGTCGAGCGCCTGCGCAGCGGCTACGCCGCGTATCTCAACGCCGCCCCCGCCGACGTCGCGCTGACGACCTCGACGACCGACGGCGTCAGCCGCGTGCTGCTGGCGCTGGACCTGCGTCCCGGCGACGAGATCCTCACCAGCGACGAGGAGCATCCCGGCGTCTACGGGCCGCTCGTCGCCCAGCGCGCCCGCGGCGTCACGGTCCGCACCGCACCGCTCGCCGAGCTGGCCGACGCGATCGGGCCCAGCACGCGCCTCGTCGTCTGCTCCCACGTCAGCTGGCGCAGCGGCGCCTACGCGCCGACCGCCGCGCTCGCGGCCGCGCCGCCGCTGGTGCTGCTCGACGGCGCCCAGGGGATCGGCGCCGTGCCGACCGACGTCGGCGCGCTCGGCGCCGACTTCTACGCCGGCGCGGGCCAGAAGTGGCTGTGCGGCCCGGCCGGCACGGGCATGCTGTGGATCGACCCGGCCGTGCGCGAGCGGCTGACGGTGCCGAGCCCCGGCTACCTCAACCTCGCCGACGCGAACGCCGGCCTCGACGCCGTCCCGCGCGACGACGCGCAGGCGTTCGACACGCCGACGCTCGCCAGCCTCGCGCCGGCCCACGCCGTCGCGATGCTGGAGCTGTTCGAGGCGACCGGCTGGGCGGCGATCCACCGCCACGCCCACGACCTCGCCGAGCTGGCGGCCGAGCGGCTGCGCGAGCGCGGCCGCGAGCTGCTGCCGCGCGACCGCACGACGCTCGTGACGTGGCGCGAGGCGGATGCGCCGGAGCGCTCCGAGCAGCTCGCCCAGGCCGGTGTGATCGTCCGCTACCTGCCGGACGAGGACCTCCTGCGCGCCTCCTTCGGCGGCTGGAGCGACGAGCGGGACCTCGAGCGGCTGCTCGAGGCCCTGCCCGCCTGACACGAAGGCCGCTGCCCTCAGGTCGTCATGCCGGTGAAGAGACCACCGGTGACGTTCAGCACCTGACCGTGGACGTAGTTGGACCACGGCGAGCAGAGGAAGAAGACGCCGCCGGCGGCCTCCTCGGGCTTCGCGGAGCGGCCGATCGGGATCAGCATCTGCGACATCCCGCGCAGCTGGTCGGGGATCCCGAGCTGGACCTCCTCGCCGTCGATCGTCATCGTGTTGGCGTCGTCCTTGGACTGCGTCAGGCGCGTGTCGATGAAGCCGAACGCGACCGCATTGCAGTTGATCTTGAACTGGCCCCACTCCTTCGCCAGCGTCTTCGTGAGGCCGACGACGGCCGACTTCGCGGCGGCGTAGTTGGCCTGACCGGCGTTGCCCATGGTGCCGGAGGTGGAGGAGACGTTGACGATCTTGCGGAAGACCTCGACGCCCTGCTCGCGCTCGGCCTTCGCCGGCTCGCGCAGGTGCGGCGCGGCGGCGCGCACGACTCTGAAGGGGACGGTGACGTGGATGTCGAGCATCCGCTGCCACCAGTCGTCGCTCAGCTTGTGGACCGGCCCGTCGAGCGTGTAGCCGGCGTTGTTGACGATGATGTCGATTCTGCCCCATGCGTCGATCGCCGTCTGGATCAGCCTGTCGGGCGCGTCGCCCTTCGTCAGGTCGCCGGCGAAGACCGTCGTCTCGCCCGCGATCTCCGACGCCGTCTGCTGCGCGACGTCGCCGTCGAGGTCGTTGATCAGGACGCTCGCGCCCTGCGCCGAGAGCAGCTCCGCCGTGGCGCGCCCGATGCCGCGCGCGCTGCCGGTGACGATCGCGACCTTGCCGTCGAGAACTCCCATGCACATCTCCTTGGTGACCGTGACTGGTGGTGAGAACCGGCGGCGGACTCTACGTCCGCCGCCGCGCGATGGACGCCGGTCGGGCGAGCCCGCTCACAGCCCCATCGTCTTGCCGAGGATCTCCTTCATCACCTCGTCGGTGCCGCCGCCGATCGGGCCGAGGCGGAGGTCGCGGACGGCGCACTCCAGCAGCGGCTCGGCGTGCTCGCCCGCGTCGAAGTGGACCTGCAGGCAGCTGTCGGCGGCGCGGTAGGCGGCCCGCTGGGTCGCCAGCTTCGCCATCGTCACCTCTCTCACGCAGTCGGCCCCTGCGAGGTGCAGGCGCAGCGCGTGGTAGGTCAGCGCGCGGCCGACCTCCAAGGTCGTCGCGACCTCGGCGACGCGGTGGCGCGCCGACTGGCTGACGCGGCTGCTGCGTCCGGCGCGCGCACGCAGGAAGTCGACCGTCCGCTCCAGCACCAGCTCGACGGCGCCGAGCGCGCCGAGCGCCATCATCAGCCGCTCCCAGGCGAAGTTGACCATGATCAGCTTGAAGCCGCCGTGCAGCTCGCCGAGCAGGTTCTCCTCCGGCACGAAGAGGTCGTCGAAGGCCAGCTCGGCGGTGTCGGAGGCATGCCAGCCGAGCTTCTCGATCGGGCTCGACGCGAAGCCCTCGCCGCGCTCGATCAGCAGGAACGAGATCCCGCCGTGGCCGCCCTCGGGCTTGGTGCGAACGGCCGTCACGACGAAGTCGGCGCGCATCCCGTTGGTGATGAAGAGCTTGGAGCCGTTGACGACGAAGCCGCCGTCGACGCGCTCGGCGCGCGTGCGCAGCGCCGCGACGTCGGAGCCGGCGTCGGGCTCGGTGATGCCGAGCGCGGCGATCCGCTCGCCGCGGATCCCGGGGGAGAGGAACCGCTCGTGCTGGTCGGGCGTGCCGAACTTCCAGACCGGCGGCAGCGCGATCCCGGCATGCGCGCCGATGCCGGCGCCGAGCCCGCCGGAGCCGCTGCGCGCCAGCTCCTCGGCGAAGACGGCGGCGCCGACGGGGTCGCCGCTGCCGCCCAGCTCCGCCGGGAACTTCAGTCCGACGTAGCCGGCCTCGCAGCAGCGCCGCAGCGCGCTGTCGGGGAAGGAGCGAGCGGCCTCCCATTCAGCGGCGTGCGGAGCCAGCTCGGCCGCGACGAACGCGCGCATCTCGGCGCGCAGCGCGACGTGCGCGTCGGTCAGCGGCGGCAGCGGTCGCACGGCCGTCGCGCCGCCCGCCCCGGTCCGCGAGAGCAGGTCGCTGTTCACCGCCGCGTCTCGGAGCCGTCGTCCTCGACCTTCACGCCGTCGCGCTCGACGTAACCGTCCTTGCCGCCGACGCAGAGGTAGACCGCGTCGCCGTCGCCGACGTTTCTGAGCCGCCGCACCGTTCTCGGCGCGACGCGCGCCAGGCCGCCGGGGCCCAGCTCGTGCGTCGTGCCGTCGCCGAAGGTGATCGCGATCCGCCCGCTGTGGACGAAGTACGTCTCCTCCTGCTGCTCGTGGTAGTGGTTGTTGGTGTCGTAGCCGGGCGGCAGCACGATCGCGTTGATGCCGAAGGCGGTGACGCCGAGCGGTCTGCGGATCTTGCGGAAGCCCCAGCCCTCGCCGAGGTCGTCGATGCTGCCGACCGAGTAGTCCTCGCTGCTGACGATGCCGTTGTCGCTCATCGGGCCGCGCCCCCGATCAGAGGCCGTAGGAGCGGCCGATGACGTCGAGCATGATCTCGTCGGTGCCCGCGCCGATGCGGTTGAGCCGCATGTCGCGCCAGACGCGCTCGATCCCGTACTCGGTCATGTAGCCGGCGCCGCCGTGGATCTGGATGCACTCGTCGGCGACCTCCACGGCGATCCGCGCGGCGTGCAGCTTCGCCATCGAGATCTCGCGCACGGGGTACTCGCCGTTGTTGAAGCGCCAGGCGGTCGTGTAGACCATCTGCCGCGCCGACTCGATCTTCGTCGCCATCTCGGCGAACTTGTGGCGCGTGACCTGGAACTTGCCGATCTGGCGGCCGAAGGCGGTCCGCTCGAGCGCGTACTGGAGCGTCTTGTCGAACGCCAGCTGGGCGCCGGCGACGCAGCCGGCGGCGCCGATCAGGCGCTCGCCCTGCAGCTCCCACATGATGTGGTAGAAGCCCTTGCCGACCTCGCCGAGCACGGCGTCGGCCGGGACGCGCACGTCCTGGAAGGCGAGCAGCGCGGTGTCGGAGGCGTGCATCCCGAGCTTCTCGAGCTTCTTCTCGCGGATCACGCCGGGCGCGTTCATGTCGACGATGAAGACGGTGTAGCCGTCGTAGCCGGCCTCTCTGTCGCCGGTCTTCGTCATCAGCACGATGAAGTCGGCGCGCAGGCCGTTGGTGATGTAGGTCTTGGAGCCGTTGATGACCCAGTCGTCGCCGTCTCTGACGGCGCGCGTCTTGATGCCGGCGACGTCGGAGCCGGCGTCGGGCTCCGTTATGCCGATGCAGGCGATCTTCTCGCCGCGCATCGCGGGGGCGAGGTACTGCTGCTTCTGCTCCTCGGTGCCGAACGCGAGGATCGGCGGCGTCGCCATGTCGGTGTGGACGGCGACGCCCATCGCGAGGCCGCCGGAGTGGGCGCCGGCCATCTCCTCGGCGAGCACGAGGTTGGCGTAGTAGTCGCCGCCCTGGCCGCCGTACTCCTCCGGCACGGAGAGGCCGAGGAAGCCGAGCTCGCCCATCCGCTGGATGACGGAGTCGGGGAAGGTCGTCTGCTCCCACTCCTCGGCGTGCGGCGCCAGCTCCTTGGCGACGAAGCGGGCGATCGACTCGCGCAGGCGTTCGTGTTCCTCGGTGAAGATGAAGTGCTTGCGCTGGGCGCCGAAGTCAGGCTTCAGCACGTTCTCGGCGGTGGCCATGCGACGTCTCCTCGGGTGCGCGGTGGCGGGCAACAAAGTGAACAGTAGGACTTCCTACTTTCAGCTGCGCCGATCCTGCACGTTTCGCGCCCGAAACGCAAGCGGCCCGGCCACCGCGAGGGTGGCCGGGCCGCTGAAAGCGCTGATCTGACGGTCGGTCAGGCGACCTTGAAGGAGCGCACCTTGCTGTGCACGTGGCAGCCTCTGACGCGGCAGTCGATGTGGAAGACCTGCCAGTAGTAGGTCCCCGGCGCCTGCATGAACCAGGTCGGGAACGAGTAGTTCTCGGGCTTGTAGACGAAGCCGTACTTGCCGCTGCGTCTCATGCTCGAGAAGGTGCCGCTGCCTCTCGTCTGCTTGAGGTCACCCCGTCTGTCGAGCTTCTTCGATCTCGAGATCGTGATGTAGACGCTGTAGCGACGCGAGTTGGGGTCGGTGTCGCGCGCCTTGAAGAGCGGCTGCGAGCCTCTCGCGAGCGTCTTGCCGTTGCCGGGGGCGAGCAGCTGCGGGGATGCCGCGCTGGCCGCTTGAGCCGACGCGAGCAGCGCGCCGCCGACGAGCAGCGT
>DATIOB010000420.1:0-2485 GCA_035473605.1 Conexibacter sp. | reverse complement strand
GCCGCAGCGGCGAGCTGAAGCAGCGGCGCGGGACGTTGGAGGCGCAGCTCGACGGCTTCGCGCGCGCGACCGAGCGGCTGCGCGCCGACGAGCTGCTGCGCGACGGCGAGCGGCCGAGCGCCGCGAGCGAGCGGTTCGAGGCCGAGCGCGAGGATCTGATCGGCCAGCGCCACGAGCTGGACGAGCGGATCCGCGAGCTGGGCGTCCGCCGCGAGGCGACCGCGCAGCGCCGCGACGCCGCCCGTGCCGAGGCGGCCGAGCAGGCCGCCGCCGCGAGCGAGCTGGAACGGCGGCGCGACGCGGCCGTCGCACGGGTCGCCGACGAGCTGGGCGATCCGCCGCCGGCGAGAGCGAGACGCGCGAGGAGAGGTGCGGCGGGGTCGCGCGCCGCCGCGGCCGGCGCCGGCGCGAACGGGCGTGCGGCGAGCGCGGGCGGCGCCGACGCGACCGGCGCGGGTGCCGCGGGCGCGAGCGGCGCCGACGAGCCCGACGTCTCCCTCTATGACGCGCTCGACGTCGCCGCCGGCTGGCAGCCGCTCGACGAGCCCGGCGGCGCCGAGCGCGCGATCGAGCGCGCCCGCGCCGCCGCCGACGGCCGCCGCGCGACCGTCGCCAACGAGATCGACGCGCGCGCCGCCGACGAGCGCGCGCTGGAGCGCGACGGCCTGCTCGCGGTCGAGTCCGACGTCGAGCGGATCTGCGGCGAGCTGGAGGCGATCGGGATGCAGGCGCTGCCGGCCCTGCGCCACCTCTCCGAGACCGCCAGAGCGGACCGGCTGCCGGCGCTGATCGCCGCCCAGCCGGGCCTCGCCGCCGGCATCGTGCTGCTCGACGACGACCCGCACGAGGCGATCGTCGAGCTGACCGCCGCGCGCGTGCGGCTGCCGCGCCGGCCGCTGCTGCTGGCGCGCGCCGACGAGCTGGTCGCCGACGCCGGCGAAGCGCCGCGCGGGCGCGCGAGAAGAGGCACGAGAGCCGCCGCTGCTGCTGACGCCGCGAGCCGCGCAGCCGGCGCCGGCGCCGTCCTCCTCCCCGACCCCGCCGCCTACGATCCCGACGCCGCGCAGGACCAGTTGGAGCTGGTCGCCGCCGCGCGCGAGCGGCTCAGCGCCGAGCGCGAGCGCCACGGGCGCCTGTCCGCGCGGCTCGGCCGCCTCGCCGCCGTGCTCGCAGGCGAGGCCGAGCAGCTGCGCGGCCTGCTGCCGCAGTCGGGGCGTAACGAGCGCCGCCTGCTCGGCGCCGTCGCGCGCGAGCTGGGCCGCCGCGAGGAGCAGGCGCAGACGGCCCGCGGCCGCGCCGAGGAGCAGGAGCGGGTCCTCACCGCCCACAGCGAGAGACTGGCCGAGCTGACCGCGCGGCGCGAGCAGGTCGCGCAGGCCGAGCGCCGCTGCGAGCGCGCGCTGGAGCGGCTGGAGACGGTCGACGACCTCGACGCGCCGGCCCTGCGCGCCGAGTTCGAGCGGCTCGCCGCGCGCAGCGACGAGCTGACCGCCGAAGCCGACACCGTGCGCCGCAGACGCGACGCGCTGATCCGCGACGCGAAGGGCCTCGAGGATCGGCTCGCGACCGTCCGCGGCGAGGCCGGCGGACTGCGCCGTCGCGCCGCCGAGCTGCCGCTCGACGGCGTCAGAGCGAGAGCGCAGGAAGGCTCGCTCTCGGCCCTCAGCGAGCGGCTCGTCGTCGCCGAGCAGCTGCTCGAATCGCGCATCTCCGACGGCGAGCTGCGCGCCCGCATGGCCGGCGCCGAGGCACGCGCCGCGCGGCTGCGCTCCGACGTCGAGCGGGCCGGCGAGCCGGTCCGCGAACGGGCCCGTGCGCTGGCCGACTCGCCCGCCGGGATCGACCCGCAGGCGCTCGCGCGCGGCCGTCGCGAGGCGAAGGAGAGCTACGAAAAGGCGCTGCGCGAGCAGGGCGAGGCGGCGACCGTCGAAGGGCAGGCGGCCGAGCGGCTGTACGCCGCGACCGAGGCGCTCACCCCCGCCGACCGCACGCGCGAGCCGAAGCTGCTGAGCACGCTCCAGCCGGAGGATCCCGCGCACGGCGCCGTCCTGCTCGGCGAGCTGAACGAGCTGCGCGAGGGGCGCGAGCGCGAGGTCGCCGACAACCGCGCCAAGCTCGCCGACAGCGACGAGCGCGTCACGACCGAGCAGGAGCTGCTGAACGAGCTGCGCGCCGGCCGCGCCCGCCTCGCCGTCGCCGAGGGCCGTCCGCACGTCGGCGAGCTGCCGGCCTGGGTCCGCCGCCGTGACCGTGTCCACGAGCAGGTGACCGACGCCGTGCGCGCCGTCGAGTCCTCCACGCGCGACCAGGCGCTCGCGCGCCAGCAGGTGGCCGAGCGGCTGCGCGCGATCGACGACGCGGTCGCCGCCGCCGACGAGCGGATCCCGAGAGGGATCACGGCGCCGCTGCGGGCCGGCGAGGCGCTCGCGCCCGACGCCGGCCGGTTGGAGGGCGAGCTGCGCACGCGCGCCGGCGAGCTCGACCG